>DASZCH010000195.1:0-7592 GCA_035943235.1 Candidatus Acidiferrales bacterium | reverse complement strand
CGCATTTGAACACTGCGACATGGTCGCGGCCACATTATGCGGTGTGACGGATCCGCGCAAAGCCAAACGCAGCATTTGCGCCATGGGCCACAAATGGTTGTGGCATGCCGATTTGGGCGGCCTGCCCTCTGAGCAATTCCTAGTCAAAGTCGATCCGTTGCTCGCGGGCGTGCGCGAGAAGCTCGAAGGTTCCTACGAAACCTCCGACAAAGTTGCCGGAGAGTTATCGCCCTTCTGGGCAGAAAAATTGGGCCTGCGAGCGGGCATTCCAATTCCCGTGGGAGCGTTCGACGCCCACTGGGACGCAATCGGCGCGGGCGCGCGTGAAAAAGATATTGTGAACGTTGTAGGCACTTCCACATGCATCATCGGCATCACCAAAGAAACGCAGCTCGTGCCCGGAGTTTGCGGAGTCGTCAACGGCAGCGTACATCCTTCTTACACTGGCATCGAGGCGGGGCTTTCCGCGACGGGCGATATTTTCGAGGCCATCGCGCGCCGCGCGAATACTTCCATCTCCGAACTCAGCCGCGGTCTCGAAAAATATTCCGCCGGGCAGACCGGCTTATTGCGGATGACCTGGGACAACGGCGACCGTACCGTCTTGGTGAACGCCAATCTGCGCGGCATGACGCTCGGCTGGAATTTGCAGCATACCGCGCAGGATGAACTCTTCGCCGCGATCGAGGGCACCGCATTTCATACTCGCGTCATACTCGACCGCATGGCTGAACACGCCGTTCGCATCGAGCGTGTCATCAATTCCGGCGGCATCCCGCAAAATAATCCAGTGCTCAATCAGGTCTATGCCAACGTTTTGCGCAGGCCTGTGTTGGTTCCCAGCCGGAAAGTCACAAGTCTTGGTTCCGCGATCTTTGCATTTCTCGCTGCTGGAACGTTCAAGACCGTCGAAGAGGCTCAGCAAAAAATCTGCCCGCCGCACATGATTTACAAGCCTCAGGAAGAAACGCAAGACGTTTACACAGATCTGTATAATGTTTACCGCCGCCTGTATTTTGATTTCGGCAGGGCCGGAAACAACTCGACGTTCGGCGATGTGTTGCCGTCTCTGACGCGGATTGCAAAAGAACAAACGTTGGGTTCGGAAGAAAATTCACACTTGCAATCCCAGTCGTTGAAAGTCTGAGTATTGCAGCCAAAGTCCGCTGAAGTCAGGAATCAGTCCGCAGGTTTCCGGATTGGAACTAAAATCGCATAGAACCAATACCTGCTGCCCAACGCCTGATTTATGCGCATGAGAGACGGCAAGTATTACGGAGAACCAAGAAGTTGAGAACTGAAAAGTTGAATCGTACAAAAACACAAATCACCTGCCGCGGGCTTCTGTTTGACATGGATGGCGTGCTCCTCGATTCCACTCCCGCGGTCGCCCGCGTTTGGCATCACTGGGCCGTCGAGCATGGATTCAACCCGGAGGAAGTCGTCCGCGCCGCGCACGGACGCCCCAGTATTTCGACGATTCGCGATTATCTGCCAAGCTCTGATCATCACGCCGAGAATCACGAGGTCGAGCGAAGAGAACTCGGCGATCTGGAAGGGATCGTCCCTTGGGCCGGTGCAGTTGAACTCCTGCAGTCGCTCCCCATCGATCAATGGGCGATTGTCACATCCTGCACGCGCCCCCTGGCCGAAGCGCGGTTGCTCGCCGGTGGCCTTCCACGGCCGAAGTTTTTCATTAGTTCGGATGACATCGAGCATGGCAAGCCTGCGCCCGATCCTTACCTCAAAGGCGCGCAGATGTTGAAGCTGAATCCCGCTGACTGTCTTGTCGTAGAAGACGTGCCCGCCGGCGTGCGCTCAGGAAAAGCCGCTGGTTGCAGAGTCATTGCCTTGTGCACAACAATGCCGCACGCTGATCTCAGGTACGCCGGCGCTGACTGGCTCGTAGAAAACTGCAGCGCCATTTCCGTGATTGCGTCGCAAGACACGAAGGACGAGATCAGGCTTGCCGTCGAGGAAATTTGAAACGGGCTGACTGCAGAAGCAGCGTAATTCAGAATTATCCGCGCAAGGTCATAACGGAAACGGAGTGCGCGGCAAAAGTTTGTCGGAATGCACGCCCTGCGTCTGAGAACGTTCGCTGCTTCGCTGTCACTTGGTTGGGCCTGGCAAACGTATTCGTAGCATCTAGCGACGGGCCGTTGATTTCATGGAGTTCGCCCGAAGCCCGCGGAGTAAATCCGTCAATCACAATGTCCGCTGAAATATTATCCGTCGGATGCCGATTGACCACGGCCAAAGTGAGTTTGCCATTCGTGTTGTCCGTCGTCGCTGAGACGTCGAGATAAGGCACGTCAGGCGCGCCGGGAAAAGCGTCCGAGCGGACGAGTGGGTCGAGCGCTACGTCGCCGCAATATTCGGTGTACAACTTGAGAGGATAATATGTCGTCTGCAAAACGATTCCGGTTTCGTTGGCCATGATGGGTGCAATCACATTCACCAACTGCGCCATGTCCGCCAACTTCACCGTCTGGCAATTGCGGTGGAACATGTTGAGCCCTGAAGCGACCCACAACGCGTCGCGCAAATTGTAAACTTCTTCCAGCATGTGATTATTGCCGCGATGAAACCATGAGCGAAACCAAATATTCCATTCGTCCACGGCTATTGCGACGCGCTCTTTTTTTCTGCTTCGCGACATCGCCGCGGTGATTACCGCGTCCAGCACGCCAATCTGTTTTTCGAAGTTGTGCGCGTCCTGAAATTCCTTCGCGTTGTCCATGCTGCCGCCATAATGATGCAGCGAAATATAATCAACAATGTCCATCAGCTTTTCCAGGACGGGCAAATTCCATTCGACGCCGGGACCGCCACACGCGACGAGTTTGATCGTCTGATCGACCCAGCGCATCATTTTCCCGAATTCCAGGGCGTCCGCGGCATACTCGGCGGCATCTTTGTGTCCCGCTTGCCAGCTTCCGTAAACTTCGTTGCCCAGAGCCCAATACTTCACGTTGTAGGGTTCCGCGTGGCCGTTTTTCTTTCGCTGATTCGCCCAGTAAGTGTCCGTGGTCGCGTTGCAGTATTCTACCCAATCCGCCGCGTCTTGCATTGTGCCCGTGCCCATGTTCACGCAGATGTATGGCTCGGCGCCGAGTTTGCGGCAATAGTCGATGAACTCGTCGGTGCCGAAGCGATTCGATTCTTCTTCCTGCCAGGCCGTGTCCCAACGCCGCAGCCGTGCGTCTTTCGGGCCGATGCCGTCTTTCCAATTGTATCCGGATGAAAAATTCCCGCCGGGCCATCGCAACACGGACACGTGAATGCCGCGCGCCGCCGCGAGAACGTCTTTGCGAAGTCCGTCGCTGCTTGAGAGAGGAGAGCCTTCGTCGTCAATTCCGCCATAGATGCAGCGCCCAAGATGCTCGATAAAATTTCCGTAAATGTTTCGATCGATTGAGCCAATCTTCCGGTCGAAATCGATTTTGATTCGAGCCGCAGCGCTTGTTGCGGGCGCCGATGCTTCCTGCAATATTGAAGCCGGCCATGCGCGCGCAGGCGCAGCAAACGGTATCGCCGTTCCCAGCGCGGCCGTCACGCCTGCTTTCAGAAGCTCGCGTCTTCCAAGATCCTTGACGGTCATTTGCCAATTCCTCCCGCGTGGCACCGAACGCAGATGATTCGGCTGTCTTTGAATAGCTTCCTCAGGCGCGCGCTCGATCCCCCGTTATTTATGCTGAAAACGTTTACCGGTCAATAGAAGAATTGAGGGCTAAGGAAAGTATTTAGTGCAAGTTGGTAGAAGTCGTATATTATATCCCATTCCAAGTGCCCTGTGATCCGCACCTTAGAAGATCTGAGGAGGCGTCATCTCTTGCGCGTTCGCAGCTTTGCCTTGCTGATTGCCGTTCTGACCATCTTGCCGGCGACGGCTGCACAGCAGACCGCTGAGAACCCCCAGTTTCAGGTTCGTTTTTCAACTTCAGGAGTCACGAGCCTCAAACGTGTGCAGGACAAATATGACACAGACTACATAGCCGCTGGTGAAGCACTGGGCGACATCGTCATCCGGTATCGCGCGAGCGGCGAACAGAGCTGGAAGGAAGCCTCCGCGGCGAGGATCGATGCGCATCCTGCGGGTTCGTCTGCCGTCACTTACACAATCGGAACCTCGATTCCAACGATAGCGACCTCGAGTCACGCCTCTGCTTCCGTTAAATCTCCGACAGTCTTTGCGCTGAATGACAAAATTGTGCCCAGCAACTCGCAGGAGATGGGCGTTCCGCGGTTTGTTTGGTACGGCCGAAAAGGAACCGTCGAGTGGGTAGAGTATGACTTTCCTACGCCGGAGAAAGTCTGGTCAACGCAAGTGTACTGGGCGGAAGACAATAATCCGAATGCGCCCTGCAAGCTGCCAAAGAGCTGGCGAGTCCTTTACCGTGGCGGAGAGCACTGGAAAGAAGTAAACGCGACAAATGCCTATCCTGTCGCTGCCGACAAATTCACCGAAGCGGCATTCCAGCCTGTTACAACGTCGGCGCTTCGTATCGAAGTGCAGCTCGACGACAATGCAACCGCAGGAATTTTCCAGTGGCGCATCAATGGCGATGCCGGTGACAAAATAAATCCCGCTCACGACCTGCAAGCGTCCGAAAGTTTCCAGCTTCAGAATGAAGCTTTACTTTGGACGATATCGCTGCACAACAACACCGATCATGAGATCGAGGTCGGCGACCTCGGCCTGCCTCTCCAGTTCAATACGCGATACGTGTGGGACAAGACAGAAACCTACACCAAACGCTTGATTCGCCACAGCTTCATCGGCGGCAATGGGTCTTTTATCTTTTTGATGCGAACTAATTCGGAAGGCCCGTATCTGGTGATGACGCCGGTGGCGGGCACAGGTCTGGAATATTTCGATTTTTCGCGAACGAGTCGCGGTTACGCCGCTTATATCCACTCCGCCGCAAGTGCGGAGGAATTGCGCGCCAAGGACGGCAACTGGCGGCTGCCGAACACGCGGCTGATTCTCGAGCCAAAGGGCCATGCTGGCGATTCCAAAGAGTATGGATTTCGCTTTCGGTGGGCGGCCGACTACACGGGAGTGCGGCAGGTTCTCTACGAAGACGGTCTTTTCGACGTGAATGTTGTTCCGGGAATGACCGTCCCGACGGACCTCGCGGCCATGTTTTCGCTTCATACTCGCAACAAGATCCGCGCCATTGTTCCCGAACATCCCAAAAACACGCAGATCAAGTATCTGGGCGAGCGTGGGAAAGATGTGCGCGTTTACAGGGTGCAATTTTCGCGCTTGGGAGAAAATCTGCTGAAGGTGGAGTACGGAAAGGGCGAATATCTCTCGCTCGAATTTTTCGTCACCCAGCCGCTCGAAACGCTTTTCAAGAAACGCGCTTCCTTTATCGTCACGCACGAGCAGCACCGCGACCCGAACAAGTGGTACAACGGCCTTTTTTCGCAGTGGGACATGAAACATCAAATTCTGCGCAGTCCCGATGATCTGGACGGTCTTCAGTCTTATGCCGTCGCTTGTGACGATCCGATTTTGGGCAAAGCCATGTACGTGGCGGGAGAAAATGTTTTCTATCCCTCGCAAACGGAAATTTCCGCGGTTGAGTATTACATCAAGAATTATGTTTGGGGCAGATTGCAGGAGACCGACAAGGAAGAATATCCCTACGCGATTTACGGCATTCCCAACTGGAAGGTGAATCGCGACAGTTCCGACGACAATCCAAGCGGCAAGAAACATGTGTGGAGAATTTACGATTATCCGCATGTGATCGCGATGTACTACTACATGTATCAGGTCGCCAAATTTTATCCGTCCACGACAAAATATCTGAACGCAGACGGCTATCTCGAACGCGCTTTTGGAACCGCGAAAGCGTTTTTCACCGTGCCGGATGAGCTGATTAAGTGGTCCGCGGACAAGACCGGAACATACGACGAGCTTGTGATTCCCGCGGTGATTCAGGCCCTATACAACGGCGGTCATAAGCAGCAGGGCGATTGGCTAAGAAGCGCATGGGAGAAGAAAGTCGAATACTTCGTCAACGATCATCCATACCTCTTTGGCTCGGAGTATCCCTTCGATTCCACGGGTTTCGAATCTACGGAGGCATTTGCGCGTTACGCGATGCGCCATGTGGACGCGCCCGGCGACCCCGCTTCGCCGGATTCGCCTGTAACGGAGTTCAGCCGCGCGGTGAAATACGATGATGCCGTAGCGTTCTTGAACGAGCAGATGAAATTGAACATCGCGTGTCGCGGATGGCTCGAAACCGCCTATTACGATTTGGGCAGCGATTATCGGGCAAGCGGCAACGCGAGCTACACGCTGAGCTACATGGCGCAAATGGGCGGCTGGGCCGTGATGGACTATGCGCTCAATTTCGCCAAGGATCCCGCGACGTACATGCGGCTCGGGTTCGCGTCGTATCTGAGCTCGTGGGCGCTGCTGAATTCCGGGACATCGGAATCCAATTACGGCTACTGGTATCCCGGGAAAAACGACGATGGCGGAGCGAGCGGCGGCTTTGAACCGCGCCCATGGGGCCGCGCGTGGTTGGGCAACAAAGAAATGGGACGCGGCCCATGGTGGTACTCGGGCGAAATCGATTTGGGATTTACGGGAGCGCTGCGGACTGCCGCAACCGTTGTGGTGGAAGATCCGATTTTCGGACTCTTCGCATACGGCGGCGATCTTGAAAATAAAAATGGCATGATACAGGTGATCCCGAAGGACGGTCTGCGTACGCGCTTCCACATCCTGCGGGGGGCTCAACGCGTGCACATCCTCCTTGACCGCGATGGATTCGCAGAGGGCAAGTCCATCTCGTTCGACGGCTCGCTGCGCCGCATAAACTTCGCGCTGGAGAATCGCACGAAAGCTTCGCACCAGACGGGCATCGACATTTCTGGTTTGCCGACCGGAACTTATCAAGTGACGCTTGGGCGCCGCTTGCTTCGGGAGTTCACAACCAAGCAAGGAGAAGAAAATCGACTTCTGATTCCTGTGGATGGCGATGAAGTTTCGGTCAAGATAACGAGGCTGGCGTCGAATAGAAATTGAAGTGGACCGTTCGACGTCGCGCGATGTGATTTTATGGGAAAGATTCTTGCCTACGGTCAGGAATCTCAGTATAAAGTTTTCGAAAATCGTCGTTATAACTTGGATTTGAATGATTGCGTCGAGTAAACGTTTTCTGCAAAAGGAGCCGGTGATGACGAAACACGCTTTGATTTTTCTTTTCTTATTCGCGGTCGCTGCCCTTGCTGTCCAAGCCTCGCCGCGGCATCGATTCAAGGCCCGCGCCACCAAGTCCGCTTCCCGCATCGCACAATCTACGCCTATTTCCATTGGAGGCGAGCCCGCCGTCATTCTCACGCGCCCGAAGCCAACCGACCGCAGCAAGCCGCAATTTCTGGGAGCAACCATCCTCCCGGGGAACGGGATGAACCTTCTTCAGATCAGGGCCTACTTGCCGGGCAAAGGAGATATCGACGTCATCAACGCGCCCAGTCTGCCCGACGCGAAAAACCTGCTCGAAAACCAAAACGACGCTTTTGGCAACAAGAGTTTTTCGATGGGCGGCGCGATACTACTGCCA
>DASZCH010000194.1:0-3223 GCA_035943235.1 Candidatus Acidiferrales bacterium | reverse complement strand
GGGCTGGACATCGCGAAGACAACCGCGTGGCTGCTCGTGATGGGCGTCGGCAAGTGGTTCGGCTATGTTCTCTTTGGATTTGCCGCGGATGGTTTCGGGCGGCGTCGCACGTATTTCGCGTACCTATTCATCGCCGCGATTCTCGCGCCACTCTATGGATTCGTGCACAGTCCTCTGTGGCTTCTCGTCCTGGGGCCATTCGTCGCATTTTTCGGCACCGGCTTTTTTTCCGGCTTCAGCGCCATTGCTTCCGAACTATTCCCCACGGAGATTCGCGCCACGGCCATGGGACTCACCTACAATATCGGGCGCGGCATCTCCGCCGTCGCGCCATTCGCCGTAGGTGCGCTGGCCATCCATTTTGGCCTGGGACATTCCTTCTTCATTCTCGGCTTGGCCTTTTTTATTGCCGCCTTGTTGACGCTGGCCCTCCCTGAAACCAAAGGGAAGCAGCTCGACTGATCGACTATCGTTCGATTTCCAGGCCGTCGAGGGTGGCCTTCGCATCGGTGGCGGGCGTGGCTTTCTTGGGAGCGGCTTTGGCGCCCTCTTCCGACAGATCCGCGAGTTGCAAGCGGAGATTGCCGGCGTTCGTGGAATAAGTGATGGCGGTTTCGGCGTCAATGGTTCCGGCGCGGACGAACCTCTCGAGTTCGCCATCGAACGTTTGCATTCCTTCGGTCGAACCATCACGCATGGCGTCAATCAGCGTTTTCCCTTCGCCCTCGCCGCGTTCCACATATTCACGCGTGCGCATCGTGGATTTCAAAATCTCGATCACCGCCACGCGCCCTTCGCCATCGCATCGCGGCACCAATCGCTGCGAAACGATGTACCGAAACGTCTTCGAAAAGCGCGCGCGAATCACGTGCTGGTCGCTCAATGGAAAAACGCCGACGATGCGCTCGATGGTCTTGGACGCGTCGACGGTGTGCAATGTCGAAAAAACCAGGTGACCCGTCTCGGCGGCTTCGAGAGCGATTTCAATCGTCTCGCGGTCGCGCATTTCGCCCACCAGGATCATTTTCGGAGCCTGGCGCAAAGCGGCGCGCAACGCGAGAGCAAAAGACGGCGTGTCGCTGTGCAATTCGCGCTGATGGATGGTGGCCTTCTTGTGCGAATGCAGAAATTCAATCGGGTCCTCAATCGTCAGAATATGGATCGCCTGTTGCTCATTGATTTCGTCCAGGATTGCCGCCAGCGTGGAAGATTTACCGGAGCCGGTCGGACCCGTCACCAGCACGATCCCGTTCCGCAGCTTGGTGATGTCGCGAAGTTGCGGCGGCAAGTGCAAGTCCTCGAAAGTCGGCACGGTGCTGGGAATCACGCGCATGACGATGGCGCAGCTCCCGCGCTGCGTGAAAATGTTGACGCGGAAGCGCGAGAGTTTCGGCAAGCTGTAGGAAATGTCGCAGGAGCCCTGCTCGCGCAATTTCTCAACCGCTTGTTTGTTGTTGCCAATCAGATCGCCGGCAATGCGCGCGGTATCCTCGGAGCTCAAAACTTTCACCGACGGGATTTCCACGCCAATCAGTTGGCCATTGGATTCCACTTGAGGCAATCGACCGGGAGAAAAAATCAGATCGCTGGCGCGCCGCGATGAGCGCAACATCGCCGAAATGATGCTCGGCGTGGCCATCGGCGCGGGAGAAGAAGGCGCGGTCGATGACTCGGCGGGTGGTTCTGGAGATAGTAGAGCGTCGTTTGGCATTCGCGGTATCTTGGAGCCTTGCGGTACGCCTGATCCCGGAGGACCCCGTGAGAAATTCCGGTTGCAAGTCTAATACGTATAGAAGAATAAACTGCGAAACAATACGGTCTGGTCGCGTATGAATTACCGGTCGTTCATCCACTGTTTTAAAAATATAGAGTTTCGTTTTGGATTTTCGCTCTGTAGGTTCGCCCTTACGAGCCTCGAATTTCGAGTTTCCTCTTCTTGCTCTCCTTGGACTCTCGACTGTTAACTGCCGACCATTAACTATTCATAGCGAAGCGCGACCATGGGATCCACGCGCATCGCTCGCCGCGCCGGAATATAACAGGCCGCGAGCGCAACCAGCGTTAACAGAATCGCCACGCCGGCGAACGTCCACGGATCCGTAGCACTTACGTCGAAAAGCATTCGAGACATCAGCCGGGTCAGCGCCAGCGCCGCCGCCAGGCCCATCCCGACGCCCACCAGCGCCATGCGAACACCCTGCCCCAGAATCAGCCGCAGCACGTCGTTGCGCTGCGCGCCGAGCGCGACGCGAACTCCAATTTCGTGCGTCCGCTGCCCCACGAGATAGGAAATCACGCCGTAAATTCCAACACACGAGAGCAACAGGGCCAGCGCTCCAAAAATTGCGAACAAAATCATCGAGAACCTTCGCGCAGCGAACGAGTTGGCGACGACTTCATCCAGAGTTTCGACGCCATAGATAATTTCGCGAGGATCGATTTGCTGGACGGCGCGGCGCACCGGGCCCATGACCGCCGTGGGATCGCCCTTGGTGCGCAGCACCACGGCAACGGCGTCTGCCGCGAGCGGCATGAGTTTCTCCGGCAGTTGCATGAAGGGGTATTCGAACTGCGCTTCCACTGCGGCTTTTGATTCGCCGCCGGGTCCCCATTGCTTGACGTGGCCAATCACTCCGACGATTTGCGGTTCCACATCAAACAACGCAATGTTGATGTGCTTGCCGATGGGATTTTCGTGCGGAAAATACATCTGCGCGAAGACGTCATCGATCACGATCACGTTTGGTGCACGCTCGTTGTCCTCCGGCGCAATGAACCGGCCGCGCTCAAGTGTGACCCCCATGGCCCGCTGAAATCCAGCTTCGACGAGATAGCACAACGCCTGATGCATGTCATTTATATTGGCCGGCTTGGCCTGGCCTTCTACCCAGAAGGGCAAAACCGTGTCGTGAATCATCGGGCGCGAGCCGAGCGTGACGGATACGGCTTCGACCCCGGGGATCGAACGCATTTTGTCGTCGAACTGGCGCAACCGGGCACGCGTCTCAGCGGATGTGGTTGCAGAAGAGGAAGGCATCGAGAGCGCGAAAGTCATGGCGTGGCTCGGATTGAACCCCGGATTGGCGCGCCACAGCGCCGCAAGACTGCGTATCATGAGTCCGGCGCCGACCAGCAGAACTAAAGCCATGGCCACTTCGACAGCGGCGAAAACTCCCTGCAGCCGGTGGCGAGTGCCGCTCGCTCCGCGCCCGCTTTCCTGCAG
>DASZCH010000193.1:0-26314 GCA_035943235.1 Candidatus Acidiferrales bacterium | reverse complement strand
TCGAGCGTTCTTGCCTGGCTCATCTTCTGGATCCTCACCGCGCGCCCGCGCCGCGAAAAGCAGTGGCCACACCCCTACCTTGCTGTGTCCCGACGAAAGGATGAGCGGGCCGTTCGCCGCGCGTGGAGCCAGAATGCGGTCGTGCTTGGATACGACGTCCACGGCAGCCCATGGCTCTGGCCCGATCGCGCGCGCGTGATGCAAGGGATTGTCCTGGGGATGACCGGGATGGGCAAAACGACACTGCTTTCCAACATCATCACGCAGGATCTGTTTCGAGTGTTCGGTCCGCCCGGAGAGCGCCGCATTCCCATGATCATCCTCGACGGCAAGGCGGACGCCATGTCCTTCGAGAGCCTCCTTCCTCATATCCATCGCTCCGGACGTCTTCGGCAGCTGCGCGTGATCAACCCTTCCCGGCCGGACATCTCGGTCGGCTACAACCCGTTTCACTCGAACGAGGCAGACTACATGTCCGTCGTGAACATGGTGTTCAGCTCGTTCGATCTGCACCACGAGTTTTTTGCCAAACACCAGCTGACCTACCTCTCGGACATTGTGCGCGTGCTTTCCTATACCGGTGTGAAATTCAACTTCTATGACGTTCTGGTCATGGCGTTCGATCAGCAGGTCCTGCGCGAGCAGGTCGAAAAAGCTTCCCGGCGAATTGCGCAGGATACGGAAATCAGCGTCCAGCGGAAATTGAACTTCGAGATGTCCGTTCGGAACCTGTACCAATCCTTCCAGGACTGGGAGCGCATTCCCCGGATTCAAGGGTTGCTCAACGAGTGTATGGCGTTCTTGGACGATGAGCTGAGCGTTGTAACCGGCCCTTATGAGGACCTGCTTTCGCTCGATGAAGTCATCGAGCAGGAATTGATCCTGTACGTGCTGTTGAACGTCAACAAAAAGACGAAGCCGGTGATCGCGCTCGGAAAAATGCTCCTGCAAAACTTGCAATTGATCGTCGGGCAACGATATGAGAGTCAGGAAAAACTCGACCAGCCGAATCGTCCTCTGGTCAGCGTGGTGCTCGACGAATTCGCGCCCTTCGGTTACCGGAATTTTCCGCAGATTTTGCAGACGGCCCGGGGCACCAATACCGCTTTCCTGTTCTCCGTGCAGAGCCTTTCGCAGCTGATGCAGGCCGGCCCCGGTTTCAAGGAGGACGTGGCCTCCGCTCCGAATACAACCATGATGCTGCAGACGCGGGACGAGGAGACCGCGCGGTATTTCCTCCGCGCCTCTTCCGAGCACCGCGTGCGCCGGCGCAATGTATCCATGGAACGCCGCTCGTTTCTCGGGCGCGAACGGTATGAAGAGAGCGGCCGGGCTGTCGATGTGGAAACGACGGAGACGCGCGCGCTCGATGAGCACATCAAGAACATGCCCAAGGGCCAGATGCAGATTCTGATGACCGACGAAACACGCGGCACGCTGCACGGACACTTGCACATTCGCGCTCCCGCCGACACGCGGGTGCCGCATTTCAAAATCGAGCTTTATCCCAGGCTCAAACAATCGCGCCAATCCTCAGCGGGCGCGAATCTTCGGTTCAAGAGCCCGCGATACCAGGATGCTCGCTACCGCCGAAGATCGCTGGGGGAGCCGCACACATGAAGCAGATCGCGGCACGCTCCTTGTTGGCGATCATTCTCCTTTTGCCGGCATCGGGTGCGGCGGCGCAGACACCCAGACAGCCGCACCTGGGGCGAGAGACTTGGTACGACGTTATGTTTAAGAAGCTCAATCGTTCGCACAACAACTACGGAAGTTGGCTCGAGGAGCGCCGCCAAGCGTTGGCCGACGCGAGCGTTCGCAATCCGTTCTTTTGGTACTCGTTCTGGATGACCGTGTGCGCCTCGCTCTTGGCGCTCGCGCTGCTCAAACATGTCGTCGATTCGCGCCAATCCGACCGCGAACACGCGAGAATTGAAGCCGACATTCGAAGCCATGATCTGCACTCGCGTCAGAAAACCAAGGAGGCGGTCGACAGGTACAACAAGCACATCGAGGAGTGCAATCGCGCCACGGAAGCTGCGGACTCGGGAGGGGGACGGCTGGGCTGGGGCAACTCCGTTGCCGAGGGCGTGAAAGCCGAGCTCGGGCGTGTGGCCACCCGTCTCGAAGCGACGACACAGGAGCGCAACAAGCTTCAGGAAGAGCTGCGGCAGAAGTCCGACGTCGTCGCGGATCTTTCGACGAGACTGGATGCGCTGTCGAGGAAAGCAAATGGAACGCGAGAGGCTGGCGGCCACCCGAAGTCGTCAGTATCCGGCGGCGACAGTGCAAGGCTTGTCGCTCAAATCAACCGGCTGCAGGACGAGTTGTATGCCGAACGGCAAAAGAACAAGCGTCTGAAAGGCGCATGAGAGAGATGCTGGTTACCGTCACTGACTTCGGCAGTGTTTGGCGCCGCCATTTTCGCAAAGGCGCGAACGATGTGAAGCAGTTCGCCCGAGCAGCGTACTTCAACACCACAGGCGTTCCTGTCAATGGCCGCATCCGGACACGGCCAAAGATTGTGGGGCACGTGCGCTTCAACAGTGTCGGAGGGTTCAATCCGAACCGCCCACTGGCGGCGGTCAACGGCGTGTTTGATTGCGCCGAGCCTTGCGTCTGGCAGGGACAGAACAAGATTCTTTTCAAGAGGCTCCTGCCCATACCCGAGCAACCAGACTATTTTCTGGTTGTCGTCAGGTCCGGCAACGTCGGACATATCGAAGTGGGTTTGCCCGCATGGCGGTCGGAAGGCACGCTGCTGATCTCCTTTAGCGAATGGCGTGACCAGCAGGAAGCGATGCTGCTCATGCCACCCGACAGTTGGTTGCAAACCGAGGTGGGTAGGTTCGAGCTTAGGCCGTTCGTCTCGTGGCCTTGGAGTGCGCGGCTCCATTTGGAGTCTGTAGCGGAAGGATGAGCGATGCGGTACCCGAAAGGCTCGATTCAACTCAACCAATCGCGCGACCTTCCGCTCTTGCGGCAAATCTTGCGCTCGGAGTTCGTCACCCACTCGCAACTGTTCGAGTTCATGGGTGCAAGCCACTATGAGCGGAGTCGCAACTCATTCCACTGGAGGTTAAGAAGATTGGTTAGCCGTGGCCTCGTGCTACGCCAGACATTGGCGGCCGGCAGCGGAGATGCCGTGTATTCGGTCGCGGCAACTGCCGCCACTTTGTTGCAGAGCATGGGCGAGTACTGCCTTGCTGGATGCGGACGAACCGAAGCAAGCAAGGCAAACGTTAGCGCTTTGCATGCCATTGGGCTAAACGAAATCCATTTGAGCGCCTTGCGCTCCGGATTGCTCATACGCTGGGTCGGAGCGATCGAGATCCGTTCCCAGAATGAGCTTACGGCGTTTGGGTTTGCCAAGGACTACGACGCGATTGTAACGGTTCGCACCGATATCGGGGAAAGAAGGTTTGCGCTGGAATACGAACGAACCCCGAAGCCGGCAAAATGCTATCGAGCGATCGCCGCCTCTCTCGGAGGGGAGGTTCACGTGAATCGGCTGCTTTATCTGGTTGCGAACTACGATATTTTGCGGTTCGTTTCAGGGTTCTTTGCCGATACGCAGTTCCCAACCTTCTTTGGTCTGCTTGCGGATTGGCATTCCCGCCTGATCGACATGCCAGTTCTGGAAGCGGTTACGAAGCGCACATCCCCATTGCGGCGAGCTTTGGATGGCGAGACTTCAAAAGCCGAGGCCGTCCCGGCCGCGAGCAATTACTCTTTGCCCTTTCATTGAGTTTTCTATGACCGCTCATTGCATGCTCATTGACTCCGCGAGCCGTCTCCAAGCTACCGGCATGCAAGACCATCCGTGCTTACTATTGTCGGTTTGGCGGCGTTTTTCGGCGAGGAGTGATCCGGGGCATGGTCGCCGTGCGGGAGATCAAGGGTGGCGATAGCGATCGATGCAGCGTGGAGCGGAGAAGTTCGGGTCGGGTTGTCCTGACGGCGCGATCTTGGGTTGCGGGGTGAACGGATTAAACCATTTTCGCACAGGGCGCCTAGGCGCAGTACGTCCGGCTTTAGGAGGCGTGAAAACGCAAATTATTCGCCAGCTACGGAGCAGCACGCCTGATGGCAGATGCCGAGAAAATTGGCGGAAGGGCGCAGGCGTCGAGCGAGAGCGAGTTGTTCTTGGATTGCTTTTCTGAAATGGTGCAGTCTTGCTGAGAGTTGCGGAACGGATTCTGTCCCCTTCGCAGGAACTCGCGGTGCGGTTCGATGTCTTGATCTTGGGGGGAAGCGAAGTTGATCCGGTAATGGTCTTGCCAGTGCAATCCGTCAGAGGATCAGCGCGATATCGAACGAGATAGAACGAAGTGGCACTCCATGCGGTGTTTGGAGATTTCATTGTGCGCCGCTCAACGGCGTATATGAATGCACGCGGACGACCAGCATGGTCACGTAGGTTGTGAAGCTGGGAAGCCGAGATACAAGCGCTTTCGCAAAGCTAAGGCACACGCCAGCAACTCGAGCAGGAAAGTTAAATACCACAAGACGATTTGAGTGGTGGTCAGCCCCGTGGTCCCGAACGCTCATAACATCCCCTCGGCACCCATAAGTGGCCAATGCGGGCCTTGCGGGCCGGGACTATGCGTTCAGATCTGATTGCAGAATCCGGATGCCGTGTTCGCGGCTGATCGCGTTGAGAGCTTGGTCGGCTCGCTCGGCCAAAACCCGGACTCTGCGTGTCATTCTCGTCAAGCGGCCAGCAGGAATAACCCCGAGTAAGACTTGCACGCGAGCCAAGTGGCATTCCGATTGGAACTTCAAGCAAATCCAGAATCGCTCCCATTCTCCGCGGGCCGTCAGTTCAGGAAGGAACTTTGCTGAGTGATTCAGAAGGGCTTCGACACGCGTAAAGTCGGCTCGAAGTGTCTTGAGATACGCAAAGGCAGTAGTGGGACGCTGGCCCAGGATTTCTTGAACCATCGCTTCATATCGAGCGAGTCGACGCTCCACCTCCTCGAACTCCCGGTGGTGGACCGCCAAGAAATCGTCAACGGTTAACGTGAGGTTGTCGCGTTTTGCCGGCTTATGTCCTCTGAAAAGCAGTACGACAGCGGCAAGGAGAAGCAAAACAGCGGTGCAAACGTAGAAAATCAATCCGATCATGCTGCTTTTTCTCTGTGTGCGGCGTGGTGAGAAGCAGAACTCTACGGTACCAGGCCCGAGCATATCACATTATTTATTGAGACTACAACTACCTTAGGCGATACCCAACCGGGGGCCCTTTCTGGTTATGAGTCATGGCGGTTGCTGGGCGGTGGAGTTTTCTCTTTCGTTGTTGGTGTACCCGGCGGAGTGTGCACTGCGGCATATGAAAGATCGCGGGTGTGTGTGTCTGGCGAGCAGGATTTGACTATTTCTTGTGCTTCGAAAGGAGGAATCAATGTTTGGAGAGATGAATGTGGTGCCGATCCTGGATCTGCGGCCCGCACCGGGCGAAAGGAGGGATTCGGTCGATGGCGCCGTCTTTCGGTTGCTCGATGTGACGGACCATCCGAAGATCGAGAAGTGGGTCCAGTTCCCGAGGGCGATCTTCCTGTTTCTGGTCGTTGCGGGGGATCCGGAATCCGGAGCTTTCTACGTCTATGACCGCTCAAGGGCAGTGTGGTACTGGCTGGACTTTGAGGATGACAAATTCGGCGGGTACACGATCGCCGATTGCGAGCGGTTGGTCAGGGAGTGCCGGTTCTTGGACATTGTCGAGCGGCCACAACTGTTTGCGCTGATGAACGGGAGATGGATCGTCGAACCCGGCTTCCGCCCGCGACGAGCCGACAGCAGGGCAGATACGCAGAAACCAACCTGAAAATCCCCGATTTGCGGATTTGCAACAGCCGCCTCGTCAAGGATTTAACCGCCCGGCCTCACTTATTTGACAAAACGTGAGTATGAGTTTAGTTAAAGCGCAGTTCACTCTGTGTGCTTTGGGCACGAGGGAGAGATCATGGGGACCGCGATCAAAGCGACTCCGGAGATGGTACGGGACTACGGACGCTTGTTTGTAAACCGTGGAGCTTACACGGTGCAATCCTCGCGACCGCATCCCGGGAATGGGCGTCATTATTACTTTCGTCCGAGGGCGAGAGAAAACGGCAGGCAGCTGAGTCTGACGGGATTCACAATTCGGCGGCATCTCGAAGGCCAAATCACAGTCGGGCTGTACGCGATTAATCCGGCCACGCAGCGTTCCAAATGGGTGGCTATTGATGCGGACTATGCCGACGCGATGGAAGACTTGCTCAAGCTGCAGTATTCAGTCCGGCAGGACAAAGCGGAAGCGGCTCTGGAGATGAGCAAACGAGGCGGCCATCTCTGGCTTTTCATGGAGAAGCCCGCGTTAGCCCGCGACTGTCGAATCTACATTTATAGCTTGGCCCTGAAGCTGGGAATGCGAATCAAAGGCATTGGCTTGGCCGAAGGCATTGAAGTTTTTCCGAAGCAGAACGAACTGCGCGAGGGCGAGTTCGGCAACGCGATCCGGGGGCCGCTGGGGATTCACCGTGGCGCAAATCGACGCTACTGGTTCTACGGGGCGAACTACGATCTGGAAAAACAGATTGCCTACCTGAAGGGGCTGCGAAAAGTAAGTGAGGAACAGCTTCGAAGCTTCATAGACGGCAAGAAAATGCCCCCGGAATTTGACCGGAAGCGTTCGTCGACCCATGCGGTGCGCTGTGCTACCTCGGGCCATGAGTTCCGTATTCTCGATCACGTCGGCGAGGTTCGCAAGGTGGGCCGGAATTACGTGACGCGATGTCCATCCTGTGCCGAGGCGGGACAAGACCGCAGCGGCGACAACTTGGCGGTCTCGATTGACGACCCGCGCAAGTACCTGTGCTGGGCAGGTTGCCGGCGCGAAATGATTCGTCGAGCCGTCGGCTGTCCCATCCCGGTCCGGCGCTACGCGTGAGGATGCTCATATGCTTGAGAAACAAATTCTGCCGGCGGGTCGCGGACTGGCTTTGCCGCGGAGCGTGCTTCGCCGACTCGACAGGGTCGGAGTTTTCGCCCAGTCGCATGTGAGCCTTGAGCACCAGCACTTGGCGCGCCGGTATGTTGTCCGAGGGATCGAATCGGGCGGAGCCGTCAAGGAGATCGGCCGGTACGTGACCTTCAGCGGGCCGGACGGTCAGCCACTGCCCTATCTGCACCCCATCGACTCGATCGGACTAAACGGGCTTCATGGTGTGGTTATCGCTCCGATTCTTGTGCGAATCGAGTTGTTCCGAACCGGTCGAACTTGCCAATTGCTGATCATGCGGCACGAACCGGGTGAAGTGGAAAACAATGCGCGGCCGCCACTGATCAGCAAGGCGCTGTTTCGGGGAGTGAACGGATTTCTTTCCGTCGAAAACCTCGGTGGGCAGGCTCACCGAGCTGTTTCGGCCGTGCCTCAGTTCTGGACACGAGCGGGAGAAGAACGGGAGATTCCGGCAGTGTTTGTGGCAGCCGTGCAAGCCGCTACGGCTGGCGCAAGTTGCGTCGGCTGTTCGCATGATCATTTCCTCGTGGCACCCGCCGCGCGGCCCGAACTTGCCTCAACAAGTTCGGGTGACGGATAGGAGCGGAAGGAGGGCGCACATGGAAGCAGAAAATCCATCGGATGTTCCTCCGCCGGAAAACGCCCGCGTGGCAAGTAATGAACCCAAAGAAAAGAATGCCGAAGCCCACGTGTCCGAACAGCAGCAGGATCTCTTCACTCGTACGCGGCGACGAAAGCTCCCCCCTGAAAGAAAGTCTATAACCCACAAGTTCTCGGTTGGAGGCCACGAGGGCTACATCATCGTGGGAATGTACGGGGAAGGGGCACCCGGAGAGATTTTCATCAAGATGGCAAAAGAAGGATCCACACTTTCTGGCTTCATGGACGGTGTCGCGCTTTCGATCTCGATCGGGCTCCAGTACGGCGTACCGCTCAAAGCTTTGGTCGATAAGCTCACGAACACACGGTTTGAGCCGTCGGGATTCACTGAAAATCCGAACATTCGCTATGCGAGTTCGGTGCTCGATTACATCGCGCGGTGGCTCGGCGGCAAATTCCTGTCGCCGGACTATTTCAGGCCGAGGACTGCCGAGATTGGCCAGGAATCGATCTTAACAACTGCGAGTAAGGCGAGCCGAGAGATCCTTCCACCGAGCAATCGCAATACAAATGCAGATGCCCCGTCATGCCAGACCTGCGGCACGCTCATGATTCCCAACGGCAACTGCTACAAGTGCGCCAATTGCGGACGCACGAGCGGATGCTCGTAGAACCCCGTCATGGATCAAGATGCCCATGAATCGATGTCTCCGAGGTGAACGATTCCTCTGGTCCACTCGTCGAATATGGACGTCAGCAGCAAGTTGTGATAGGTTACATGTAACCCGTAAGGGAGGCAGATGTGGGGATAAGAAGGCGATCCAAGTCGTCCCGCGATAAGGTCAGAGCGCATCGCAAGCGTTTGCGCCAGCAAGGCCTGCGGCCCATCCAGATTTGGGTACCCGATTTGCGCTCGTCGGCCTTCGTGGCGGAGGCCCACAGGCAGTCTCTCGCTGTGGCCAGGAGTCCTCATGCCCAGGAGGATCAGGACTTTATCGATGCCGTTTCGGGCCAGGGCGGAACGTGAAACGGGGAGAGATTTGGACGGTTGCCGGCGGCAAGGACTACGCTGGGAAGCCTCGCCCGGTCGCGATCCTCCAAGACAACCGTTTCGACAGGACCGATTCCATCACAGTGTGCGCGTTCACTACCGATCCTACGGATGCTCCTCTTTTTCGGCTCCTTATCAGGCCGAGCGAGAGCAATGGATTGCGAGATGATTGTCGCTTAATGGTGGATAAGGTTACAACCGTTCCAAAAACAAGAATCGGAGCGTATGTTGGCCGTCTCTCTGACAAGGATATAATGCGGCTGAATCGCGCCTTTCTGGTTTTCTTGGGGATTGCCGCTCCCACCGGCAATGAATAACTGGGATCGCCATAAAACTCTCCCGCAATTTTGTCCCTCGACACACGCGGGTCTCCCGTCCGTAGCACTGCGAAACGCAGGGTTTTGGTCGGCAAGCGAATTACCACGCGCTTCGACCATCTGAATCCCCGGAGAACTCGAGTATTTGTAATGCAAGTTCTGTGCTGGATTATATGGCTCGCCGGCTCGGCGGAAACTTCCTTTCGTCGGAACCTCAAGCTAAAAACTGCTTTCCACGAAGCGCCTGCATGAAAACAGACGGTCGTCGTAGAAACTTCATTGTCAACTCCGGAAGCACGAGCGCTTGCTCGTAGGCCCTCCCGGCTATTGGCGGGAGGGGCGTCGTGTCGCTCTTTCAGCCTGCCATTCACTCACTTCACTTTAGCAATCGAGACAATCGAGGAGTTGTCGTGACCACAGATCAAGAACGGAAAGACGAAGTACTGAAGTTTTCTGACGGCTTGCGCGCAGCGGGAGTCGCTAAAGTGACGGTTGGCTACTACGGGGATGGCGATGAAGGACGCGCAGAACCACCTCAGTTCCAAGATGCCGCAGGGAATCCCGTTGAGGAATCGCGCCTGCCGGGCGATCTCAGTATCCAGACCCTGGGTGATCTGCTCGAGGGCTTCGCGCCAGACGGATATGAGGACGGCGAGGGCGGGTTTGGAACGGTTACATTCGACGTTCCCACGCTCACGATTCGCGTGGAGCACAACTGGCATGAAATGATCAGTCACTCGGACGAACCGCGGGAGATTTAACTCATGGCTCACCCTCTGGAACACGCGAAGAGTAGCGCTCGCAGATTCGGCGGCGCCGCCGACGATTACCTGCCTATCCACCAGTGGTTCGATGAGTCGAAAGCCATCCTGGCGGATGTTCGGCATCGCGCCTTGCGTCACCATGCGGAAGGAATTTTCTCGGCAGAGCGGGTTTTTGGTATGGCGATCCGAAACAGCGAAGGGAAAGATGTGCCTGTCCGATACATTGGAGAACAGCACGTCCGCGAGGACCTGGGGCGTATACCCAGTTTCCAGGATTGGGCTGCGACGATCAGGATGGAACCGTGGATGTATGGGCAGAGACTAACGAGGACAGATGAAGTTTGAGTTCGCCCCTCCTTGCGCATCTCAAGAGACGCGGGTATCAAATGCACCTCAAATCGAGGAACGCCTCGCCGTGGAGGCGGGTCTTCAGGCACTGCGGAACCTGCGAAAGCTCGAAGGTCCGAGAGACGTCTTTGGCCGCGCTCCCGCGAAGAAGAGATGATTCCGCCCCCGGGCGGGCCCTTCTATTTGTATCCTCTTCGTTGTCAAAACTGGCCATTCAGCTACTTTTACCACGGCCGCAGCACCGACCGATTCCCTTCGAGTATGACAGTCGTCCGCAAGTATTAGTCTGATGCTGATCATTCCGAGCGATGCCCGCCGCAATCTTTAGCTAAATCCCGCCGGCTCAAAGCGAAATTCGAAGTCCGCGTCTCGGGGACCGCCCCGGTCGCGGCTCTTCGGATGCCAATCACAAAATCGAAAGGAGCACCACATGGAACAAGCGCAACTTTTGGCTCATTGCGGGAGTTCAAAGATCACGCGAGATGAACTGAAGCTGATCCCGACTCCCGAAGCGAGCGCAACCCATCAACCCATTCCACACAACCAGATCGTCGAAGCTCTGTTTGAAGGCCTGAGCTTCCGGCACATCTCGGCCATGCGCGAGGAATACGCAGTATCGAACGATGGCATGAAGATGTTCGGAGTTCTGGATCTGGAAACCACCTTCGATGGATGCCGATTCTCAGTGGGCATCCGCAATTCCAACGACAAATCGATGCGGCTGGCACTGACGGTCGGTTATCGCGTCTTCGTTTGCGACAACATGGCGTTTCACGGGGACTTCACTCCGGTGCTCGCGAAGCACACCAAGCACCTTAGCCTGGTCGACGTACTCTCCATCGGAATCGACCGGATTCAACGAAATTTCGAGCCGATGAAGAAACAAGTTCAGGCTTGGAAGGTGACGAGAATCCCGGACGAAGCCGCGAAAATAGTCATTTACCGGGCCTTCGTGCAAGGCGAGTTGGACGTTCCCAAGCATTTGGCCCGGCGAGTACACGACTTCTATTTCAATCCGCAAGTCGAGGAATTCGCTCCGCGAACGACTTGGAGTCTTTCCAATGCGTTTACGAGCGCATTCAAGGAGCTCGATCCAATTCCGCAGTTCAAGGCAACCGCGAAGCTCGCATCATTTCTCGAGATGGCAGCGGTTTCGCCCGATTGATCGTGTGAAGCCATAACCAACACAGGAGAAGCGGGAAGGGAAGCAGTTCTTTTCGGGCCGCTTCCCGCCTCCTCTGACTAAATGCCTGTGGGAAGAACGCCCCGGCCGAATCATCCCCTGTCGCGCTTGGTGCGTGTTGCATTCCGCGCGTCGTGCCATGCGCGTCGATCCAATGGTCGCCCCGCGCTACGAATCGTCGGGATCCCCTACCTTTTGGCTGTGGGAAATTGCCCAGCACGGCGCGGAGATGAGAATGTTCGCGTCGACGATAATCATCTCAGCGGGCTGCGCCCTTGCCGCGCCGCCGCGCTTCCTTGAAGTCGGCGACGATCTCTTCTTCGTCAACATCCGAGAGCGCCTTCGCGAGGCGGTCCGCAGCAGCCTTGAGTTCGGAAAGTTCGGCTGTTTTTGGGTGCTTTCGGCGCGTGGGAACATAGATGCCGGCGACATGTTTAATTCATCCGAAGAACGCCAAGAATCTCGAAGGTATTGTTCAGAATCCGAGTAGTGGGATAGTGAAGGAAATCCTTCGGCCAACGCAGCGAGGGGTTCTCTGCCACCGATTTGGCGATGAACAACCAACGGCCAAGGCGGGTGCACTCGGCCGCCTGATGCAAGCTGCCTGATTCGTCGGAAGCCTCGATGATAACTGTCGCATCGGTTATAGCCGCCATGAGTTTGTTCCGCTCGGGGAAATTACTTGGGTACACCCTCTTGTCAGGTGCGAACTGCGAGATGAGCAAATGTTCCCGATAAAGTTTCTCTTGTAGCCGCTTATTTTCAGTGGGGTATGCCCGTGTAATCGGCGTTCCGATTACTCCAATCGCTCGACCCTCGGCTTCAACCGCGGCATTCAGCGCCTCCGTGTCAACGCCTTTCGCCAGTCCCGACACGACGACTACCCTCGCCACCGCCAGTTCCCGCGCCAATCGGCGTGCACGAGCAGCACCTTCCGCTGAGACATTCCGGGAACCAACAATGGCAACGCCGGGGAGCCTTACCAAGGACGCATCCCCTGCCATCCAGATTTTGACACCAGAACCGCCCTCAGGAGTGATTCCGAATCGCCCCTGATGCTGTTCCGGGATCTCTCGGATGCTCTGAATTAGTTCTCCGATCGTTGTGGTTGTTACTGCGGTTGGTGGAACATACGCGTCTGCCTGCGCCCTTCGAGGTTCGCGGGCCATGCGTGCTGCTGTTGATGAACTCTGCATTTCTTTCAGCGAACTCCGTCGGTCGTTTTTTTGTCCGCGCACACCTTTTGGACTAGCAAAGGTCTTGTGGGTTCCAATTGGCTTCTTCTTGCTTTTCTCTTTCTTGCTCGACACAGTCGTCACACACAAAATGTTCCGGGAGAGCACATTGCAATTCCCAACACGGATAGCTCCCCCGGCAAATCATGCAGGTGTGGTCGTGAAGGGGCTGTCTAACCCATTTCATCTGGTCAGTAAAGCTCCCAGCGCAAGACTATACCAAGTCAACCAAAAATGCGAAATACAACGCTTCGATCTCGCACTGACGAAGTACAGTATACATTATGGCGAATAAAAAGCGAATCTGATTAGGCATAGATCGGCGAAGGTCGGTAATGCGCCGTGACAGGGCCGAAGGTTTAGTTGGCTTTTGGCGTCGGTTTGTGGAGGCGCTACGACCATCACCGCAAAGAGGGATGCTGTCCGATATTACCCCTCGAACGCGCCAGTCCGCGTCCGGCTTGATCAGGTGACCACACCTCAGTGATTCAGCACCTTGTTGGCAGCGGCAACGTCGGATTGCAGACGTGACACACCCGCACCGGCATCCTGGATATATCCATCGGCCACCTGGACCATGGCGGGCGTGGGCGGCGCGAGTCCCGTACTCACCTGAGACGCGATAGAGGTCAACCAGGCACGCAGCCGACCGGGGTAGACCAGCGCGCCTTCGCCGGACTGAATCTTGAGATCGACCAGATCGTCGATGTCACGGTTCAGGCGATCGAGCGCCGGTTGCATCTGATTGCCGGACGGGCCTCTGTCGGCTGCCGCTTTCGCGAGTGCGTCGCGGGCGTCAATGGCCTGATTCAGGTTGGTATCGAGGCGATTCAGGGCGTCATGAATCCGCATTAACAAATCAAAACGCTGCTGCAGTTCCGCCTGAGTCGTTTGCAATTGCGGATCCAGTTTGATCACAAACGGCTGCTTCTGCGTGGTATCACCATAGGTCAGCGTCACGTTGTAGGTGCCCGGCACTGCTTCGGGACCTATCGGCACGGCGGCCGCAAAGCCTGAATTGAAAATGCCCTTCACGTCCACCGCATCCGGGTACGTCAAATCCCATTGGAAGCGGTTCATTCCGGCCTCGATTGCCGTCGACCTTTCTTCCCGTTGTTTTCGCGCCACTGTGGGGTTGTCCGAAGGCGGCTGCGGTTTGGCTTTTGTTTTCAGGTGCAGCGTGTAGCTGCGGATCAACTCTCCGCTTGTGGTGGCAAAACTCAGCTTCACGGGCTGGCTGCCGTTGTAGTCGGACGGCACGCGGAAAAACACCGTGACTCCGGGCGCCAAGTTCTCGCCTCCCGGTCCCCGCGGACCAAACCCGCCCGTACGGCGCGTGACCAGCCAAGCCTGCTGCGGTTTGAATAGGTATGGCGCGTCACTCGCCACCTGGGCAGCCCCCAACTGCTCGAGCAATTGCAGGTTGTCCAGCACCCAGAAACCGCGCCCGAATGTGGCGAGCACTACGGCATGCTGCTCGGACTGAATCTCCACATCACTTACCCGCACGGCCGGCAGATTGAGATTCAGCGGCTGCCAGTGCTGACCTTCATCCAGGCTGAAGTATACGGTGGCGCTGGTACCCGCGAAGAGCAGATGGGGCTCGTTCGGATCCTGTCGCACGCTCTCGACGTATTGATCTTGCGGCAGGCCGGTGCTGATCTCGGTCCAATGCTTGCCGTAATCGGTGGTCCTGTATACGAACGGATGAAAGTCGTCCCAGTCAAACCGGCTCGCCGAAACGTAAGCGGTGCCCCTGTCGGTGTGCGAAGGCTCGATGCAGGTGATTGTGGACCAGGTCGGCAGCGCGGGCGGGCGCACCTTGGTCCAGTGCCCGCCCGCATCGGTGGTCACATACACCAAGCCGTCATCGGAGCCGGTCCAGATGACATTGTCCGTGAGCGGCGAAAAGGCAATCGAGGATATGGTGTCGAACATCTCTTCTCCGGTCACATCCGCGCTGATTGGGCCGCCCGGCCGCCCCTGCTTGCTCTTGTCATTGCGCGTGAGGTCTTGACTGATCACTTTCCAGTGGGTGCCTTCATCGAAGCTCTCGAAGAGCACGTTCGCGCCCATCAACAGTTCTTTAGGATTACCGGGGGCAAACACCACAGGATGATGAATCCAGCCATAGCGATACTTGATTTCGGACCCCGCAAGACCGAACTTGTAGGACGGCCAAGGGCTCACATTGGTGATCAATCCTGTCCTGCGATTCTCTTTCCACTCGATGCTGTCATACCCGCTGCCATAGGTGATCCAGGGTTGGCCTGGTGTCGGAACCACCCAGCTCATCTCTCCGCCTTGTACGTTCGCCCAAACCGGCGGAATACTGCCGGCAGCCACGGCGCTCGGCGCTTCGTCCGAACCCCGATCCTGCTGCGCGCCGTAAATGTGGAACGGGAATTGGTCATCGAGATTGGCGTGATAGAACTGGCCGGTCGGCTGGTTGTCCTCGGAGCTCCAGGCCTTGCCGCCATTTTGGGTCACGGCCGCGCCGCCATCGTTGCCTTCAATGAAGATTTGCGGATTGCTCGGATTGATCCAGAGCACATGGTTGTCGCCATGCGGCGGATGAAGTGCGATCAGCGTTTTGCCTTGGTTGTGAGATACATATACTCCGACGTTGGGAAGGTAGATGGTATTGGGGTCCTTCGGGTCGACATACACATTCATGTAATAGAAGGCGCGTTGCGTAATATCCATGCTGTTGTTGATGAGCGTCCAGCTCTGACCGGCATCATCGGAACGGAATAAGCCGCCTGCCTGATCTTTGTAATCCGCCTGAATCAGCGCGTATACAACTTGGGGACTACTCGGCGCCACGGCGATGCCCACTCTTCCAAAGATGCCGGTCGGAAGCCCTGGGCGATGCGAAATGTTGATCCAATTTGCGCCCCCGTCAGTCGTCTTGTAGATGCCGCTGCCTGGCCCACCGCTCGAAAATGTCCAATGTCTCCGGGACATCTGCCACATCGCGGCGTACACCACCTGCGGATTAGACGGATCCATGGCCATGCTGATCGCACCGGTGCCATCGTTGACATACAGAATCTTTTTCCAGGTCTGGCCTCCATCGGTGCTCTTGAACACCCCGCGGTCTGCATTGGGGCCGAACAAATGGCCCAGCGCCGCTACGTACACTACATCGGGATTATTGGGATCGACAAGGATCCAGCTGATGATGTGCGTCTCGCCCAAGCCGATGAATGTCCAGCTCTTTCCGCCATCGGTGGACTTATACATCCCCTCGCCCGTCAGCACCGTATTGCGGGGAGCGGAATCGCCTGTGCCTACATAAATAATCTTCGCCTTGGAGGGTGCGATCGCCATAGCGCCGATACTGTTGCTCTTGAAGTCCTTGTCAGAAATGTTCTTCCAGCTATGACCGTAATCTTCGCTCTCCCAGACACCCCCGCCCGCCGTGCCCATGTAAAAGACGTTAGGCTCGCCTGCGACGCCGGCTACGGTAGTGACGCGTCCGCCGGTGTAAGGGCCCACGCTGCGCCAGCGCAGAGCGCTGGTGAGCTGGCCCCACGGCACGGGCGCGGCAAAAACCGCCGGCAAAACCAGGGACAGACAGGAAAGCAGCAAAACGCAGCGTGTCTTGAACATGGCGGGGAGCCTCTCTCTCGATAAATTCATTCCGGCAACCAAACCCGATCGTCACTTATTTTTCGCAAATAAAAAAATGCTGCGGTGACACGCGCTCGGCAAGATTTATCGCTTCGCGTCTCTGCGTGAACACCGACCTGTGCGAAGTCATGGAAAAGTAAGTATGGATGCGACGCCATCTAAATTTAAATTGCGAGCGCACAAACAAGTTGCGCAACCAAGCTGACTTGCCCTCCTGCTTAGTGATTCGGGATCACCAGCAGCGTGAAGCTTCCGGCGATCATTGGTCCGCGGTGGAAGCGCCTCTCGCGCTCCGTAGCATTAGGAGGCAGCGGAGGGGGCGGACCGAATTTGGCCGTCACTGAATAAAGCGTATGCGTGGAAGTGTCGCACTCCATGGTGCGCGCGCCTACGTCGGTCTTAACGTTGCCCAGCACGGTGAAATGATCAGGCGAATCCTCGCGCACGAGGGTAATGTCGCCTTCGCCCTCGGAGGCAAACGCCAGTTTGGCGCTGGGGTCAAAGCGGACGGCGTCATTGCCTCTGCCGCCGATGGGCAGCGTCGCCACCACCTTGCCGGTGTCCGGATTGAACACGACCATCACTCCGCCATTATTTTCACCGCCGCCATGACAACCGATGAAGATGCGCCGCGTCTCCGTGTCCATGGCAACTCCCGAAGGACCTTCGCACGGCGCTAATGGCCACTGATTGACGACTTTGAGCGTGCGCGTGTCGATGTCCACAATGGTGCTCAGGTCTTCCATGACGTTGTAGAGGTGCCCTTTGTCGTCTGCCGCCGCTGATTCCGCCGCTCCCGGGATGTCGATGACCCCGGCCACGTCTCCTGTCGCAGCGTCTACAGCCACATCTTTCTTGCCGTGGGTCAGGCCAAACACGCGATCCGAGGCGGGATCGTAGACGATGCCGTCGGAGCTGCCAATGGGCAGAATGATCTGTTTGATGATGGCGAGCGTTTTCGGGTCGAACTCGGTAAAGCTGCTTACACCCTGCTGTCCGCTGCTATTGCCGGAATTGCTCGTGAAACCGTGATTGTCCTTGTGAGAAATGACGACGCCGTGGCTGCGAGGCGTCGGAGCAAGCTTGCCGACGACCTGATTCGTACCGGTGGAGATCACCAGAATCTCATCGCTGTGGGAAACAAATAGATGATGTTCCGCTTCGTCAATCCCGAGGTAATCCCAGAAGCCTTCATCGGGCAGCGGGATGGAAGCGGAAAGGTGATAGCCGTCGACGGTATCTGACATTTTGGGCGGTGGCGGCGCTGATCCCTGTTGCGCGGCAAAACCAAAGAGCGCAGCGGCACCGACCGCGGCAGCGCCAAGAATCCCCTTGTGCATACGCACCCTCCTGAGCTGTGACGATGTCTTCGACGCTTGCCCTCAACGTGCGGTTTCAACACGCTACCAACATGCCGGGCACCGCCCGCGTAGTAGACAGTTTCCAATTTGACCTTTGCAACTTCCTCCCGTCCAGATTCGCAATTTTCATCCCGCATTTTAGCCAAAGGATAAACTATGAAATTGGCGGACATTCCACCCGGGAGCGACATCGCCTATCGCTCCGCAGCCAAGGTGGACGCCTCGAAGCTCACGGCGAAGGTTGTTGCAAAGCTGTCAGCCGAGAGGAAAAACCGCAAGCTCCCATCCCACAGTCGACGGCAACAAAAAGCGCGATGAGCGCTTGTACGGGACCAGCCCGTCTTGCAGGAGTTCGCGCGAGGGGAAGGCGCCTCTTCTTGTCATATTTTGGATTGTCAAGATTGACTATCTTGGAGGTCGCAGCCGTACTTTCCATTTGCGGAGCAGCGCGCGCTCATGGAAGAAAGGCTCCGGAGAACCCTTCCGATGTGAACGCGACGTGCTGTCGCCTGTCCGAGGTGATGTATTCGATCGCGCCGCCGCCGACCTGTCCCCGAATCTCGCCACAAGATGCCACATGAATCGCATCAAGAGTGCGCAGGCCGATTCCAGAACGATGACGACGAACCAGGGTACGCGCCTGAATAAGGACGCTGGCTGTTATCTGAATGATTTGCACGCGATCAAGAATGGCATCGAGCGATTGCTCAGCGGCGGGAAGTCCACCAGGACCTGTAGCGTACTGAAACGAGAGTCCAGCTTGGCATTCGACCGGCGAAAGTGCACTGGTGCACGAATCACGCGAACCGATAATCGCAAGTGCCTGAGCTCCCCGCGGGTCGCCCAGCGCGATGGCAACCAGAACCGACGAATCCAGGTACACGAGAGTCATTACGTTTCTTCGCGATCGCGCACAATAGCGCCGATTGCCAGAGAGGCGTCGGACGCAGGAGGCTTAAGCTTCAGCGGGGAAAGGGGGGGAGGCTTGGGCCCGGGTTGGACAAGACCAGCAGCGATCAGGCGCTCGTGAGCGTCGGTTGGCACAGGCATGATCTTTGCTACTTCTTGGTGATTCTTTGTAATCGACACCGCCTGGCCGGTACGCTGGACGAGCGCAATGATTTCCGATGCCCGGTCCTTCAGCTCCTTGACGCCAACTGACATCTTCTTGTGGCTACGCATAGCTATATTGTATAGCTACCATGGCTACTTGTCTATGTGGATAGGTGCTGGCTTCGTTGGTCTTCCCGGACACGACAGCTCTGCGCTCTTGGCTCTCGATAGCTGCCAGGTACACAGCAGCCGGATATCGTCGTGCACTTGATGCCGACGGCTGGTAGCAACAATGTTGACACGGTAAGATAGGATTCGCCATTCAGATTTGTGTCCATTAAATATTACGTCGCGGTCATCGACGCTTGGTTACTGCGACCAATGTATTAGGAATTCTACTCT
Source organism: Candidatus Acidiferrales bacterium (assembly GCA_035943235.1). Lineage (GTDB taxonomy): Bacteria > Acidobacteriota > Terriglobia > Acidiferrales > UBA7541 > DAHUXN01. The sequence goes on along the minus strand of DASZCH010000193.1, from coordinate 7,361 downwards.
TAAGCAGTGCTTTGCTTTGCGAGCTAACGAAGGGCGAGGTGTTGGCTGGTAGACAGGGGTGGGCTATGGTTGACTCGGAGATCGCAAGGACATTCAAATTTCGCACCATTACTCCTGGAGTCGAAATCTTGCAGTCCACATTCAGTTTACCTCGCCATCGTCATTTGCACGCCTACGCGACGGTAGTGCTGGCCGGCAGATTCGAAGAATCCGGGTACATCGGCCGCTTATCCGCTACCGCGGGAGATGTTCTGATACACCCCATACTCGACTGCCATGCCAATCAAATGGTTTTCGCGGGAGTCAAGCTGATACGCTTGCATTGGTATGATATCGAAGCAGTCGGTGGACTCTATCGTTTGGACGACGTAGACCTGTTCGCGCGCACTGCGGAAAAGGATGTGCATGATGCCACGCTCCTTCTTCGACAGGCCCTCCGCCAAAAACAGAATCATCCCCGGGGAGAAAGGAACGATTGGCCGGATCTGTTGGCGCTAGCATTGAAGCGGGACTCATCCACTGGGATTGGAGCATGGGCGGACGCGCATGGTCTAGCGCGAGAAACGGTTTCCCGCGGTTTTGCGGCAGCTTACGGCACTACGCCAACGACTTTTCGAGCCGAGCTCCGCGCGCGTTCAGCATGGCTGCGGGTCACGCGCAGATATGATTCGCTGTCACACATCGCAGCGGACTCCGGCTTTGCCGATCAGGCCCACATGACTCGATGGATTCGTCGCATTAGTGGCGCGCCGCCGGGCGTGTGGCGGCGTGCTTCGCAGAGTTGGTTTCCCGGTCGACGGCATCCATTCTGAAACCTTTTCTGCGCCACGGCAGAGGTCGCAGGTTCGAGTCCCGTCGTCCCGTCATATTTTTCAAGCAGTTACGGGAAACGGGTTTTGAAATCTGGGAACAGATGGGAACCATAAAAAATTCACGCGAAAAATAAGCAATACTGACGGCCCTGTTCGCGTTTTATCTGGGAACAGATAGGAACAATAAGGCATTTTCAAAATTCTGGGAAGGTATGCAACAACGCTGGAGCCTTTGTCGAATGAGGCGATTGCCCGTGAAGTATGACCATGGTATAATGACTATAGGCATTTTGGAGGTTGAAGTGAAAAAGATAGCAGCGGGCTCCTTCAAGACAAACTGTCTTGCAGTCATGGACGAGGTTCAAGCCAAACGCGAGACTGTTGTAATCACGAAGCATGGCAAGCCCGTAGCGAAGCTTGTTCCGATCAACAAAACCACGGACGAAATCTACAATTTTCTGGAAGGCAAGGGTGCGGTTACGGGCGACGTAGTTACGCCTGCGCTTTCGTCCGGAGACTGGGGCGAACTCAAATGATTCTTGTTGACACCCATGTTGTCGCTTGGCTGGCGTTTGCCCAACAGCAGCTATCCCCAAAAGCAAGAGCCGCAATCGATGATGCGCGTGAAAATGGAGACGGCTTGGCCATCTCCGATATCACGCTCTTAGAACTGGCGACGCTTGTGAATAAAGGTCGCATCCACCTCGATATCAGCCTTGAATCTTTCCTGCAACAGGTTGAGACCCGATTCGTAGTCCTTCCGATCAGTGGCCGCGCGTGTGCGCGCGCCATGGGATTGCCAGCAGCTTATCCCAAAGATCCTGCCGATCGCGTTATCGGAGCTACAGCGCTAGTCGAAGGACTGTCTCTGCTTACCGCGGACCATGAGATCCGCCGGTCTAAAGCGGTTCACACGATCTGGTAAGTCCGAACGACAGAAGCAAGTAATGTTTCGAAAGCGCCTATCGTGTGCGCGGATTTTCCTGCGTAACTGTGCAACTCGCTGAGATGCAGTCAACACTGCGCATCGGTCTAGCGTTGTTGGCGCTGGCAAAGGAGGTAGAGAACGAGTTCGACGCGGCTCGAAACGCCCAGCTTGTTGTAAATGCGGAAGAGATAATTGCTCACCGTGTGCTCGCTGAGGCCAAGTCGGAGGTGACTTCCCGGTTCGAGAGCCCCTCGGCGGGCAAAGCAGCACATCATCTTCGCGCTTCGTGAGCAGGGGCCGGCCGGAATAATCCACGGCGCGCAGCGGGCTGCTCTTTACAAACGCCTCAAGTAGGAAGCGGAGATGATTCTGCGCTACTTACTGCTCCCACCTGCTCTCGCACCGGTCAGGGATCACCGCGCCATTCTGCCGCTGCGATTATCGCCTTCACGATCGACCTCTCGGACCGTTCCATTCCGGGAAGTCACGAGCACCTAGACAGGCGTACCACAGGCGAGCAAGCCCGTGCCTGGGAGCGCACTGGCAGGCCGCTCGAAGATTGTAGCGGGCATTAGGCCTCGATCAACGCTCTGGCTCTGTCGAAGTTCTCTGCAACTGCGACAAAATCCTCCGCGCTGCATCGCGCTGAAATGCCATGGGCGCACGTTGCGCATTTTCCTGAATAAGCGTCCGGAACTCGGTCAACCCGAACGCGCCCACCAGCTTCTCCCCAGCCTGCCGTACAAGCAGAAATGGGTCATGCAGTGAGGCCCGCACGACCTTGTCCAGTTCCAATTTGTGAGCCTGCTTGACTTCAGCTCCCATCTCCGCCAGAGCGGAGAGTGCGGCCAAACGAACCTGTTCCGGAACACCGGGCTGCGCTTGCGCAAGTAGAATCTCGGTCACCTGGGAATTCTTCGTTTCCGCCAATCCGCCGAGGACGGACTGGCGCACATGAATATCCAATCCGGTAGCAAGAGCCTCGCGCAACACGCGAACCGCATCCGTCTTTCCGGACTGACCGAGAACCCCGGCCGCTGCCCCCTCGCACGCATCACTGGGATCGGCACGCAGCTCCTTAACTAGCGCGTCATAAACTTCGGCCTGTTGAGCGTAAGGGCCCAGAGCCCGGATGGCCGCGGCTCGCACCCGACTGTCGGGTTGCTGCAGGGCGAGAAGCAAAGGTCTTTTGGCCAAACTGCCTCCCAGCTTTCCCAAACTCGTCGCTGCGGCAGCGCGCACACCATAGAACTCGTCGTTCTCGAGCACGCGCATGAGCGCCTCCGCACTCGCCTCACGATCCGCCTGTGCCGCCCCTCCGAGCTGTTGTACGGCCAGCAAACGGCTCATCATTGAGGGATCCTTTTGCGCTTCCGCTATCCACGATGCTATCGGCTGTTCAAACTGCACGGTCTTTTCGATGAAATCATCCGGGTCGAAATCCACCCACTCAGGCGCGAAGTCGAGAGGGACATCGAATTCCTGCTGGCGCGAGTCGTCGCGCACTTGAATCTTTTTTTGCTGTCCATGGGGACCATAAAGACCCACCTCAATAGGCATCTCGAAAATGTGCGGGACACCAGCTGCTTGCTGAATCTGAGTAACCGTCAGCCTCTCAATCTTATTTAAGGAGTCATATTTCGACTGGACTCGGTAATCCGGCTGACCCGCCATGGAAACCCACTCGCGGAAGAACCACCCTAGTTCTAAACCGGTGGTTTCTCGGATCGCCGCAATCAAATCGGCTGTGTCGGCGGTTTGCTCGCGATGAGCGGCTAGGTAACGGTGCAACGATTGGAACAGAAGTTCCTCTTGCGATGCAGGATGCGATGCAGCAATGTCGCCGTCGATGATATATCGGAGCATGTCGAGCACTGCGGCACCCTTCTCATGCGTAATCGCGTCAAACATTTGCAGGGGATCGGTGAAATGACCGTCGACGATGGGCCGAAGGTAGTCATTGCGATCCTGCATTTGCGCGGCGACCTGGTCCTGGTAAATCTCAAAGCGGTAAGCATCAGTGCCTTCGTGGTACTGCGTGTACAGGGCCGAAAGGTAAGTGGCGAATCCTTCGTTCAGCCAAATGTCCGCCCAGTCGCCACTCTGCACATAATCACCAAACCAGTGTTGTCCCAGTTCGTGTGAAACAAGCCCCGTGCTGGGATAGTCTTGATCGGCCCGCTCGTCATGCAGGGTCCAGTCGGTCAGCGTGGTTGCGCTGACGTTTTCCTGCCCGCCAAAAATGAAATTATGGACGGCAGTTTGGGCATATTGCTCGTATGGATAGACTAGCCCTGTCGCTCGCGAAAAGAAGCCGATCATGTCAGGAGTCAAATGGAAGGAGCGCCGCGCTTGAGCTTCGCTGGCGGAGCGTGGAACATAATAGTCGACAGGGATCCCCTTGTAATGGTCGGTCACCTTGCGCCATGGACCGATGGCAATCGAAATCAGATAGGAACTGTGCGGTATGCTTTCCACCCAATCGTAAGTGACCGCGCCGGCGGCGTGAGTGACCTGGACGAGCCTTCCGTTTGAAACAACGCTTTGGCCTTCCGGGACCGTCGTGACAGTTTCACTGGTGGACATGTCATTTGGATAATCCCAGCACGGAAACCAGTAATGATTAAACTCTGGCTCGCCCTGCGAATACACCTCACGCGGCCATTTTGGATAATCCGTGGTGGGATTGATAAAAAAAAGCCCGGTCCGCGGAAGACCGTGATACAGGATGCGCACTCGCAATCTTTCTTTTGCATCGTACTGACGGTCCAGCGTGATCCAGAGTCGCGAATCTTCAGTGGAAAACTTTAACTTAACCTTGCTCGGCTCCAGGCTCACTGCATCAATTGTCAGTTCCGCGCTGTTGAGGAAAAACTTCTCAAAATGCGGCCTAAAAGGTTCTAGGGTTACCACCTCATCGCCGAACACTTCGCCTTTGTCTTCGTTGAAGCGTATCCCCAGCTTGTAATTTTCCACGTGATACGTGCGGCTTGGCGCTGACTGCCAAACCGTTGGATCGCCGAACACGTGAGCATCTGGCGTAGCCATGCGAGCCGGTGCAGTTAAGGTGACGGCGAAGATAAAGCCGTAACAAAGGATCATTCGTATCGCATGCGACGAATGCTGTTTCGCAGCCTTCGGTTTCATCACACTTTTCGCTGCTGATAATGTCATTTTTCCACTGCGCATCGCGCAGACCTGTGGGGCCGAAAACAGGACGGCCACGAAGTGATCTTGTCATTACGACACAGCGCGGTCTTGAACATATTTGATGCCGTGCACAAGGGGGCCCCAGCCGTATTTCCTGGGGATCAATGAAGTCGAACCGCGGCTTACTTCGGGCCCAACCGTGGTTTCTCTAACCTTAGAGGAAGTGTATTTTGCGTTGTGGACTTTGTGGACCAACTCAGGCAGGATTTTGGGGTGGCGGAGCTTGTAAGTGCGACACCTACAAAGCTTTAGATTCTTCGACACTCCGGTTCGGGACCAGGAGGTCGAAGGTTCAAATCCTTTCGCCCCGACCACTCTTTTTCGAATCAGCAACTTACAATTTTAGCGATTCAAGAAAAGCGCGATGAGCGCCTGGTACCAAACCAAGCGTTGCTGTCTCATATGCGTTGAACGCGAGCGTCTTTGTTCCTTTGACGTCATTGCCTTGCGACAGGAGTTTTGCTTTGCTGGGAATCCGATTCTGGGAACAGTAGGTACAAGATCAGCCCTTTGGGAAGAAAACCAAGTCAATCAAGTTCTGCCTCCCACAAGATGGATCGCGCTACTGCGTTGATTGCGAGCAATTATCAGAGAAAATGTCTGCCACAGCGAGTGCATGCGAGGGGAAGGCGCTTCGGTGAAGACGGAATTCGTGTATCGGGGACGAGCTGATGCCGAGCCTAAGTCTTTAAGCACTGCTGCAATTCGGCGGCCCTGACCGACAGGCAAAACGGCCGACATCCTCCGCTCCTTGAACCTGCCAATGTTCGCTCGAGGAGCGGCACGTATCCCCGCGAAGGCCGCATGGATAAAATGGCGCTTGAAACTCTAGACTATAGTCCAAGGTGTACCTTCTGGAAAGATCGACGCGGCGGGAGAGTCGAGCGCGCCGGCGCAGCTAGTTTTGGAGGACTAGACGTTTGGTTCTGGTAGGCCTATAGCTTGACACGACTGCACGCTCCGCTTATCATCTGCGGAATTTCTTCACAATCTGCCGAGACGCGCGAGTGGTGAGGAAGTCGACCCCGGCCCCGATGAAGGTGCCGGAAAGAAATTGACTAAGTCAATCCTGAAAGAATTGAGCAGAGGTTTGGCGAAAGCGCGGGAGAAGCGCGCAACGAATCCAAAGAGTACGCTCGGAAGTTGCCAAAATTTTGAATACGAAGAGAGGATGACCATGCAAGCCATCGAAGCGGAACAGAGCACAAATTCCCGGAGTCGCGGAATCATCTTTGTGGCCGCTCTTTTGACAGGAATCCTGGCCTTCGGCCTTGTGCAGCCGGCTTCAGCCCAAACGGCAAATCAGCCGCTGAGCTTATTCAGGAACTACCTCGTCACGGGAGATTACGTGGTGGGTGGCGTAGGTCTGCGCGGCACAGGGCAAGTGGATGGCTTCGCGCACGGAACAATCAGCATACCCGACACGATGCAAGCGCAAGCGACCGGTGTGCTTCCCAAGAACGTGCCGGCCGGCGCCGATGTCCTTGCAGCCTATCTTTATTGGGAAACTGTCGAGTCCTCGACCACGTCCTTCGCTGGGCAGAACGGATTCTTCAACGGTTATCCGATCTCCGGAGCGATATTGGGCAACATGAACGCTCCTGTGTCTTGGAGCTCGGGTGGCTGCTCGGGCGCATCGCAAGGGGCAAAAACGATGCGAACGTACCGGGCCGATGTGCGTCCATTGTTGCCGCTCGATTTAAGCGGCAGAGTTCAGATTATTGGGTCGTATCCGGTAAAGCTGGCCGACAGCGGAAGCAATGGTAACGGAGCGCCTTTGACCTTGGGGGCCACGCTGGTGATCGTTTACCGGCTCGGCTCGCCGTCAGGACCAGGGGCGCCGCCGCTGAAGTCAATCGTCATCTACGATGGCGCCTTTGCCCCGAGCAACAACGTCTCCTCAGACTTCATGCAGCAAATGGTCGGATTTTATCAGTCTTCCGGGTCGTCCGGTGCAGAGATGACGCAGATCGTTGGCAATGGCCAGCCCAGCAAATCTGAGACGGTATCCTTGGGCGGCATAACGCTTGATTCTATATACAACGGAATGCCTCCTTTTCCCGGCATTTACGGAGTTGGCTCCTGGGATAACCCAACTTGGTTCCTGGACTCGACCTCGGCAGTGCAGCCGAACTTAGATTCGATAACGACGATGGTGGCGCCGACCCAAAGCAATGGCAATTGCGTTAACTGGGGCGCAGTGATCTTTGGAACCAACGTCCCGGACTCGGACAACGATGGCCTGCTTGACAAATGGAAGGTCAATCAGGGTTACAACAGCGTCAGCGCGACGAACAACGACTATAGCGGACCTTTTGTGGCTCTCCCCGGCGCCAAGAACGGCGAAAAGGATATTTTTGTTGAAGTCGATTGGCTGAGCAATCTGGATGGATCCGCGGGTACATATAGGC
>DASZCH010000192.1:0-13239 GCA_035943235.1 Candidatus Acidiferrales bacterium | reverse complement strand
GTTCCAGCGGGGCGCTGATCGACGATTCGCACAATTCGGGCGACAGCCTGTTCCATTCCGTCGAGCGCGCCCGCCAGGGCCAAGGGATGCAGCGAATCCGAGTCGAGCAGCGCCGCGGAATCGCTTGAAGCGCCGTCGGATCGAATCGGGTCGCGATTTTTCGTCTTGGAATCTCCACGATCGAAAAAAACCGGCACAAAGGTAAGAACGGATAGCAATGCGCGTTTGTATTATCGGTTGTGGCGCCATCGGCAGCCTCTATGCGGCGCACATAGCACAGGTGGCTGAGGTCCATGCGTTCGTTCGCCGGCCGGAACATGCGAAAGCTTTGAACGAGCACGGCCTGCGCGTTTCAGGAAGACATGAATTCACGGTGAAGTTCAAGGCCACGGCAAATGCCAAAGAGATTCCCGAGTGTGACTTGGGCATTGTGTCCTGCAAGGCCACGCAGACAGTGGAAGCAGTCACGCCGGTCGCGAAGCATTTCGGGAAAGGCACCGTGCTTTCGGCGCAAAATGGCCTGGGATGCGAGGAAGTGATTGCCGGAATTACGGGCGCTCCCATTATTCGCGGCACCACATTCATGAGCGGGACGCGCCACAGCGACACGCACGTGCAATACGAATTGGACACCCCGACGTGGATGGGTCCCTTTGAGCCGACCAATACGCCGTTCTCCAAGGTGCGTGAGACGGCCGATTTGATTGTGGCATCGGGCCTAAAAGCCGTGGCGTTGGAAGACGCGCGGCCAGCGCAGTGGTCGAAACTGATTTTCAATGCATCGGTGAACGCCGTCTCGGCTTTGACGGAGCTTCCGCACTGCCGCGCATTCGCGGAAACTGGCGGATTCGCCGATCTTGGCCGTCTCCTTCACGATCTGATTGACGAAGGTAAGCAGGTTGCGGCGGGGCTTGGCATCACACTTCACGAAGACCCCTGGGAGATGAATAAAGTTGGAGCGCAAACGGACCACCCGCCGTCTATGTTGTACGATGTGCGGCGCCACCTGCGGACGGAAGTGGACTTCCTGGGCGGAGCGATTGCGCGCGAAGCTGCCGAATACGGATTGAGCGCTCCGTTGCATACGGCTCTCTATCGTTTGATTAAAGGCAAGGAACTGTCTTGGAGTTGGAAAGACTCTGGAAAGAAATAGGAACAGGCGTGGGTTACCCTCTCGACCAAAAAAAATGGGAGCGCGTGCGCCAGATGATGTCGCAGCACGACCTGGATGCACTGGTCGTGCGCGCTCCGGATAATATTCTCTACCTGACGAATTATTGGACCATGAAGGGATACGATATCGCGATTTTTCCTCGCGAAGGCGATCCCACGCTGCTTGTCATTGAGCCGCAATACCAGGAGGCACAGCGCACCGCTTGGAACAAAGATGTGCGCTCGTTTCGTTTCTATCATCCTCAAGATCCTCGGCCGCCGATGTCGCGCTCGCTTGATCAGTGCCTGGACGTTCTTCGTGAAAGGAAGTTGACGGGCCGCGTGGGCGTGGAGCTTTCCCAACTCGCGCAGATTTGTGACCGCATGGTTGGCGAGCCCAGCCTGTACACGCAAGGCTATTTCGACGCATTTCGGGGAGCGGCAAAACAGGTTGTGGATGCGACGCCGCTTCTCGCGGAAGTTCGCGCCATTAAGACGGAGCAGGAAATCGAGCGCATGAAGCTGGCCAACGAGCTGGCGGCGATTGGCATGGAGCATGCCCGGGAGGCGATGCAGCCAGGCATGAAAGAAAGCGAAGTGGCGGCCATGATCGAAGGCCACATTCACGCGGTCGGCGTTGGTTACAAGGGAAAAGTCGAAATGGCGCGCGCTTTCACTCTTGTGTGGTCCGGTAAAGGCATTGCCACGTTCACGGCCACCAGTCATCGGCCCATTCAGAAGAACGAGCCGACGCTCGTGGAAATCTGGGTCTGCGCGGACGGTTATTGGACGGACCTGACAAAGAATCTCTGCCCCGGCAAGCTGACTCCGGAGTACGACAAATTGCTTGACCAACTTCTCGTAATATTCGATGACGCCGCGAAATTTGCCCGCGACGGCGCGAGTCTCGCGGAACTTGACCGCAGAATCCGTGAAGGAATCAGCGCCGCCGGATATCCTGGCCAGCCTTCGCATCCGGTAGCGCACGGAGTGGGCGCGCGTGCACACGAGCCGCCGTTCGCTCATCAAGCCGCGCCGGCGACGATGCGCAAAGGCATGGTTCTGGCCATCGAGCCGGGAATTTACTGGGAAGGCGGCGGAGGCTTGCGCCTGGAAGATAATTTCTTGATTACGGAAAAGGGCAACGAAAAGCTCTGCTCGTATCCGGATGATTTTCGTCGATGACAAGGAAGGTGCTCCTGCCATGAAAGCGGATTTCGCAGAGGCGATTCTCGCGCAAGTGAATGAAGAAGAGATCGTCTCGATGTCATGTGACGTGGTGAATATTCCCAGCGGCACGGGCGAAGAACTGGAAATGGGGAAATACATGCGCGCGACACTCGAAGCCACGGGGATGGACGTTGTCTGGCAGGAAGTCGAGCCGGGGCGCGCGAACGTCGTGGGTTTGTGGGAAGGTAATGGGAACGGGAAGAGCTTGATGTTCAACGGCCACATGGACACGTCGAACACGGGCCGCGAGACCTATCTCACGGGGCTTGGCTACAAGCCTAAGGCAACTATTAAGAACGGTATGATATACGGCCTGGGGATTTACAACATGAAAGGCGCGCTCGTTTGCTATACGCAGGCGGTAAAAGCTTTGCGCCGAGCTGGAGTAAAACTCGACGGAAGTATCTTAATTGCAGCCGTCGTTGGAGAGATTGAAAAGTCGCAGTGGGGAGACGAATTCGCCGGTAAAGAGTATCGCGGCTACGGCGTCGGGACGCACTACCTGGTCAACCACGGCATTCTTCCTGATATGTGCATCCTCGGTGAGCCCACGGATTTGCAGATGGTTCTCGGCCATTACGGCTCTCTGTGGGTGCGATTGACCACACATGGAATTTATGTGCACTCGGCATTCAGCCAGAGCCGCCAGCGGGAAACTTCGATCCGGCGCATGCAGGATGTTCTAGCCGCCGTATATGAGTGGGTACCATCGTGGGAAGCGAAATCCGGTTACGCGGGCCACAAGGGGATTGTGAATGTGGGATGCATTCGGGGCGGCCACATCTGGCGCGCCAGCCGGACGCCGGAACGCACGGATTTGTGCCTCGATCTTCGCGTGCCGCCGACGATGCCGCTGCAGGAAGCGCGGCGAGCCGCAAAACAACTCTTTTTGGACCTGCGCAAGCGATATCCGGATTACGGCCTGGAATTCGAGACATATGTTTCCGTGCCGGGCGCACAGATCAGCGAGGATCATCCGCTCGTCAAGACAATCGACTCGATGCACACGCGCGTAATGGGCAACCCGCCGAAGCGGACGACGGTGCAATGGTCTTCCGATGCTTCGGTGATGACGCGATACGGGATTGAGACGTTGAATTATGGGCCTTCCAGCGGTGAAAGGGACCAGGAGGGCGAGAAAGTCGCCATTCAAACGCTGGTGAACGTGACGAAGGTGTACGCGCTGGCCGCCGCGGAAATTTGCGGCGCTAGCGTTTGACGGTTGTTTTGCGAGGATTTGCATTTGCGTACGGATGCAATGCAGTGCCGTTTTGCGGAGAGAGAGTTAGTTCATGGTGAGTCATCAGGAAATCGAGCGTCGTTACAACAACATTCGCGCCGCGATGGCCGCGGAAAATATCGATGCGTTAGTTGTTTGCGGGAATGAATATACCGGCTTCGAGGGCGCCGTCCGTTATGTTTCCGATTTCGAGATCGTGCATCGCTACGTGTACGTTTTAATTCCGCTCAACGGCGAGCCGCTTCTCTTGTTCCCGCGCGAGGCTCGCTGGATCGGCGATAAAAGCAAACCGTGGGTGAAAGAGCACGTTTGGGCGGAGATTCCGGGGCAATGGTTGCTCGAGCGAGCCGAAGCGAAGCATTGGAAACGTCTGGGAATTTACGGCATGAATTTCATCATGCCGGTGCGGGATTACCGCGCACTCGCCGCGGGATCACTCGAGTTGGTTTCGTTCGACAAAAGTTTTGATGCAGCGCGCGCGATCAAAAGCGCCGAGGAGCTTGTTGAAATTCGCGACAGTATGGACATTATTCTCGACGGTTTCTGGGCGCTTCTGAAAGCCTACGAGCCCGGAAAGACGGAAGCCGAAATCATGGCGCCGGCCGTCGAGCGGTTTTTCGCGCGCGGTGCGGGACTGCGCATGATGAATATCGTGCTTTCGGGAACGGGCGGCGAGGCGGAAGCGCACTTCAAAGTTCCCGCGAATCGGGCCGTCGGTGCAGATGATCTGCTGCTCTATTCTCTCGAACTCGCCGGAACCGCGGGGTATTGGGTGGAATTTTCGCGCCCGCTCATCCGCGGGAAAGTTAGCGCGCGCACCGCGGCCATGGCCGAAATTTATCCGGAGGCGCGGGAAGCAGCGCGCGGGAAAATGCGCGAAGGGGAGTTGGCGAGCGCGGTCCATCACGCGGCAGCCGAAATCTTCCAAAAGCGCGGATTCGGTCTGGGCCACCTTTCGGGGCACTCGATTGGGACCACGATGCTCGAATATCCCGCGATCGGCGCGGAGTCTCGCGTGGAGTTGCGCGAAAATATGATTTTCAGCTTTCATCCGCAGGTCGTGGATGCGGATGGCAAAGTTTGCCTGTACACGCAGGATACGTATCGGGTCGGGAAGAAGGAAGGCGAAAACCTCGCGGAGGTTCCCTGGAAATTCTTCGATGGAACCGAAAGGCCTGGTAACGGCCGATGAAAATATGCGTGGTAGGTTGCGGAGCGGTGGGCAGCATTTTTGCGGCGCATTTGGCGCGGAAGGGCGAAGCCGAAGTGTATGCCTACGACGTTTCGAAGGAGCACGTCGAGGCCATTCAAAAAAACGGGCTGCGGATTTCCGGCGCTGCCGACTTTACCGCTCCCATTAAGGCCACCACCGACCCTCATGAAATTCCCCTTTGCGATTTTGGAATTATAGCCACAAAAAGTACTCACACTCGGCCCGCGATCGCCGCCACAGCTCATATCTTCCCCAAGACTGCCGCTGTCTGCTCCGTGCAAAATGGAGTCGGTAACGAGGAAATTCTCGCCGAGCACGTTCGTTACGTGATCCGCGGGACAACCTTTCCGGCGGGACACGTGATCGAACCGGGACACGTGGGTTACGACATTCAAGGAGACACATGGATCGGCCCTTTTGAGCCGACTCACACGCCGATGGACCGTGTGCAGACGCTCGCGGATGTGCTCAATCGCAGCGGGTTGAACATCATTCCGCTCGAAGATGCTCGCGGCGCGCAGTGGACGAAATTGATTTTCAATGCCGCGACGAATCCTGTTGGCGCTCTTACGCTTCTCCATCATGGCGCCGCCACGCGCTTTCCGGCCACCGGGCAATTATTTGACGACCTGATATCCGAAGGCATGGCCATAGCGAAAGCCCAGGGAATCGAGCTTCATGGCAATCCGCGTGATTTGGTGCAGAAGGGTGCCTCCGCTCCCGGCAAGCACAAGGCGAGCATGCTCCAAGATGTCTTGGCGCATCGTCAAACCGAAGTGGATTTCATGAACGGCGCTATCGTTCATTGGGGAGAAAAGCTGGGCATTCCCACTCCCTTGAACAGAACCATGTGGGCATTGATTAAAGGACTCGAGCACTCCTGGATGAATCCTTGATAATGAAATTTACGAAGGAGTTAAACATACAATCATGAGCGTGCCTTTTCGCGTTGGAGTTCTGCAACTCAGCATGGAGCCGGTGGAAGAGACAGTACGGATGGCGCAGGCCTGCGACCGTGCCGGGTTTGATACGTTTTGGTTGGCCGAGGCGTATCCGTGGTGGCGCAAACACTCGATGGAAGCGCGGTCTTCAACTTCCATTACGGCCATAGTGGCCCGCGAAACCAAGAAAATCGGTATCGGCTGGGGAATTATATCGCCCTACACGCGACACCCCGTGCAGATTGCGATGGAGGCGCGCGTCCTGCAGGAAATGGCAGGCGAAGGACGATTCCTGTTGGGCCTTGGCGCTTCCAAGATTTTCATGAAGGAAATCGGCGAAGGAGAATCGGGGAAAGGAGCAGGGCCGGCGACCGTCATGCGCGAGAGCATCGAGATTATTCTCGGGGTTCTCGGCGGGAAAGAGTTCAGCTATGACGGGAAGGTTTTTTCAGCGCGGATTCCCACGCTTCGGAGCGATGCCCATGTGCCTCGCTTTCCCGTCCCGATTTACATTGGAGCCACGGGGCCCGTCTTGCAGCGAATGGCCGGCTCGCATTCCGATGGCTTGCTCACCGCCAGCATCACAACTCCGGCGTTTGTTCGCTATGCGCGCGAATCCATGCTCGAAGCTGCGAAAGCGGCGGGAAAAAATCCCGCGAATTTGGATCTTGGTTCGGTGATCGTAGGAAGCATTAACAAGAATCGCGCCAAGGGCATGGAGGGAGCGCGCGAGATGGCCGTGATGTATCTGGCGAATAAAGTTCAGAACATCCGCGGCTCGGCTGACGTGCTGTTGCAGAAGGCCGGGTTGACGTTCGAAGAGATCAAACCCATCGCCGATGCGATGGAGTCAGGCGGTCGCTTGGCGGCGGCCCGGAAGGTCACGGATGAAGTTCTCGCGAAAGTCTGTCCGATTGCGGGCACTCCGGAGGATTGCATTCATCGGATTGAAGAATATCGCGACGCGGGATGCTCCCACATACTGCTCGAGATTTGGGGAGACGACCGGGTCGAGCAAGCCCGCCTCTTCGGCGACGCCGTGTTGCCGCATTTTCATCGCTAACGCACGGCGCTACTTCTGATGCGGGCACAAATCAATTGCGTTTCGGTGATGATTCGCAGACCTGCTGCACGATGGCTCGGAATTCAGCGTCCGTCACCAGGCGGCGCACCGCGATGCCCTTGCTTTTGACGGCCGCGAGAATCGGCGGACGCTGCGATTCGGAAACCTCAAGCCCAAGTTCTTTGGCTTTCAGCGCGATGCTGTCAAGTCCGCTCTTTTTCCCCAGCACAATTTTCCTGCACGCCCCAACTAGATCGGCGGAAAATGGTTCAATCGCCTCGGGTACGTGAAACTGGCTCGCCACGGCGCCGCTTTCACGTACGAACAAGTTTTCCCCAACGACAGGTTTCCAAGGTTCGAGCTGATATCCGGCGGCCTCGCGCACAGCGCGAGAGACTTCGCGAATACGCGTCAGATCCATCGCCACCGGGACGCCATAAAGGCATTGCAGCGCCAGCGCGACTTCCCCCAAGTCCGCATTGCCAGCGCGTTCGCCCATTCCGTTGATCGTTCCCTGAATCCACGTTGCGCCCGCGCGAACGGCAGCGACTGCGCACGCCGTCGCAAGTCCGAAATCGTTATGCCCGTGGAAATGCACCGGAACCTTTTCCCCCAGCCATTCCCGAACGCTTCCCACTAGAAATTCGACCGCCTCCGGGCCGCACGCGCCAATCGTGTCAACGATTACAGCTTCGTCGGCGCCTGCGTCGTGCGCGGCGCGGTAAATCGTTCTAAGAAAATCGAGATCAGCGCGCGTCGAGTCCACGGGAAAGAAAGCGACGTAGATCCCGTGTTTTTTTGCGTACGAAACGGCATCCGCAGCTCGCCGCACCGCCTCTTCGCGAGAAATTCCGTACGCTTTTAGCTTGATATCGCTTGTGGGAATTTCAATGACGGAAAATTTCAAATTCAGGCGCGCCACCTCGTCGACATCCGCTCGCGTGGCGCGGCCGAATCCCCAGATCTCCGCTTTCAGATTTGCATGCAGAATCAACTGAATCGCTTCGCCATCCCCGGACGACACGCGCGGGAATCCCGCTTCGATCCGGCTGATTCCCAGGGTGTCGAGTTGCCGCGCCAATTCGAGCTTTTGCTTGGGATCGAGCACCACGCCGACGGTTTGTTCGCCGTCGCGCAGCGTCGTATCGTAGAAACGGATGCGTTGGGATGTTGAGAGCTGAGGCCGGACGCCCGACTTGTGGTTCAGTGCGCTGGTCCAGATTTTGTCGTTTCTTGGTAACTGTACCATTAAAAATACCTCGCGGCTCGTTAGACGGCGGCTGCGTTTTCGCCGTAGGCCTGCTTCCAGGAAATCACCGGATTGCGAAGGATGCCGATCTTCTCGATCTCGCACTCCATCACGTCTCCGGGCTTCAGATACCAGGCTTTCGGATCGCCGCTGAATGCAGCTACGCCCGAAACTGTTCCGGTCGAAAGCACGTCGCCTGCGCTGTAGCCCATGGGCGAATAATGCGCAATGATTTCGGGAATCTTGACCGACATTTTCTTGGAGTGAGACTTCTGGCGCACTTCGCCGTTGACGCGCAACTCCATCGAAAGATTATGAGCATCAGGAATTTCATCGGCTGTGACGATCCACGGACCCAGCGGGCAAAAACTGTCGATGCCTTTGCAAAAACTGAAAACTCCTGATTTCATTTCGCGCCGTTGAATGTCGCGCGCCGTCACGTCGTTGAAGATCACATACCCGCCGATGTAGTCTGCAGCCTGTTTTGGCGAGAAGAATTTTCCGGACTTCTTCAACACCACGGCCAGCTCCAGTTCGTAATCGAGCTCTTCCGTGATGTGTTCCGGATAAATCACCGGCTCGTCGGGCCCGATAATCGCGTCCACGTTCTGAAAAAAAACAATCCAGGGCAGCACGGGATGAGAGAAACCCGCTTTTTCCGCTTCTTCGTGGTGTTCGCGAAAGTTGCCGGCAGTATGAAAGAATTTTCTTGGAGCGATCGGAGCACGTAATTTCACGCCGTTACGCGCGTAAATTATCGTTTCGCCTGACGGGCCGGTCAGATCCGCGCCGGCTGCGGTGGCGAATTGCAGCGCCTGTCTCGCGGCGTCCAGGCTCCTGTCGCCGCCTTCGAATAATTGCCGCATTTCGGGAGGAACCCGCGCAGCAGCCACGCGCACGTAAGCGTCCTCACCCTCTTCACGCAAATACATTGCGTATGCAAGATTGAGATCCACTACAGAACCATTCGGACCTACCGCACCGACGCGCCGGCGATGCGCTGCGTCTTCAAACGTCACAAGTTTCATATAACCACGGACCCTTCCTAAGCAGATGCATGCAGAAAATAGGAGCTGTTAAACAGCGGTAAAAATCGAAATTACTGGGTTGCGGCATCGACGGACATCATTCGAGAGCATTCTCGCTAGCGGATGAATCACACTAGGAATGTAACTCTGTTTGCGTCATGGAGTCCAGTTCAGATGCCGTAAGGCAGGGCGGGCTTCATCATTTCAGTGACTTCTTCGGTGGCGGGCCGATGCAATTCTGCAATAGCAGTTTGGATCATTGGCGAAAAGACATCCATATTGAGCGTTGCCAGCGGATAGGAGTTATTCAATTCATCGGCGATATTCTTCGCCTGGGCCGCGTGGCAACCCCTACGGGGTTCCGATCTGATTGCCAAAAGCCAACGCCTCGCGGCGCGCTTTGCGGGCGATCAGTCCTAAGCCTTTGGAAGCGGCTGACTTCTGCAAAGCATGCAATTCGGTTTGGGCCTGCGCAGCGTGCTTGGTTTTGTTCGCAAGTTCTGCCATCGCAAGCTCATCCGAAAGCTCGAGACCGACAAATCCATAGTGGCGTGCATCATCGGCGACTCGCTGAAAAAATGGGCGTGACGCGTCTGGAAGGTCGGATGCTAGGAAGACTCGGCCTGAGGCTAATTCAAACTGTAAACGAAGAAAACGGTTCTGGGTCACATTTCCGAGCTGTTGAGCTGCTCCCATTTCCTTTTGAGCTTCGCTTTGTTTACCCTGTGTAAGTAACGCGTCAATCAACACAATGCTGGCACCGAGCTCATCGTCAGCTTGTTGCTCCCTGTGAAACTGTTCTTTACACTCACGCGCTGATGTTTCCGCATCCGATGCGTGACCTTCCTCAATGGCAAGTTTGGCCAAAGAGACGCGGCTTTCGGTTGCAGCCTGTTTTTCTCCGGCTTGATTTCTCAGCCCAACAGCTTCTTCATAAGACTTCCCGGCTGAGGCAAGATCACCTCGGTCCAAAGCTAAATCCCCAAGGCCATTGAGCACATAGGCGGTTGCATCTTTGTCTTCAATTTGCCGCGCAATCACTTCGGCCTTCCGGTAGGCCGTCTCCGCTTTGTCGAGCTCGCCATTTTGTCTCCAGATATCTCCCAAACTGTCGAGATTAAGGGCTACGCCCTCCTTGTCATCGACAGCTTGATACTCCGGAATAGACTCCTCCAAAAGCTTCTTCGCTTCCATTAGATTGCCCTGAGAAAGACAAATATCGGCGAAGTTACTGAGTGCGGTTGCAACGCCATCCCTGTTGCCAACTTGGCGAAACTTCTTGACTGCTTGCTGAAACATCTGCGCAGATTCCGCGAGATCGCCCCGCAGATAGTGGAGTACCGCGAGATCCGTGCGCATCATGGCTTCGCCGTTGGGATCCTTGGTGGCAATCCCCGCTTCAAGGGCACTCTGGCAGATATTGATCGCTTCTGTGGATGCACCTATGGAGGGCTCTTGCTGGCAAAGAATGCCGTACGTTCGACTGACAATAACCGGCGATCCTTGTGCGGTCGCCTTTTCGATCGCTAAATTCGCTGCGGAACGAGCTTTGTTGAAGTCTCTATTGATCCACGCGGAAGCCTCTGTCATATCAATCCGCGCGTCGTCGCCAAGAGGCGGTGGGAGTTGCCGCAGAAGTGCTAACGTCTGTAGCGAATCCGCGGCACTGAGATGCATTTGCGTGGACGCGAACAAGAGGCCATAGTCCAGATTGTCGGGGAAGAGACGGAACAGAGAACGATACGTCTCAACGGCTTTGGGCCATTCTTCAACAGTCCTCTGGTATTGGCCTTCGACCAGCAGCCGCTGTTCTTGCGAAAGGTGATTGGATAGTTCTAGCGCGCGTCGGGCCTCCACGCGAGCTTTGGCGTCATAGCCCGTGTGCCACCACACGTCCGATAGGGCCGCATGGGAGAGCGGGAAATAAGGATCGGCTGCTATTGCTTTATTAAGTAAATCGCGCGCCGCAAAGTAGTCGAATGCCCATAATCTAGCTCGTCCCTCGGCGTAGAGGCGAGCTGCCTTTTCGTTGGATGGAAGGGCTGCTCTCGCGGCATTTTCGATTCCTTCGGACAGTGCAGCCACACCGAGACTTTGCCGCAGTTTCCCACCCAAGTCCGAGACCATGTTAAAGAGGTCGTTCTCGTCACCCGAGACGGAATCCTCAGCGATCGTTGCTCCGCGGGCGGTGTCTTGAAGGCGAACGTCAATCCGAATCCTACGTTTGGGGTCTGCCGGAATCATTGTGTATGAACCTACGACTACCAGGTCCGCGCCTGGGTTGATTCGCAGACGTTGCAATGTAGACTTGCCAAGCGAATCTTCGTCGCGGAGTGGCAATTCACTCTTGGCCTGGGCCACATCCTCTCCTGGCACCATGCGGAGTTCTCCGCCTGCGGCAAGTTCTGTATTCAACATTTCACAGACAGCGGAGGAGAGCCAATTGTCCTCTGGTCGACCGGGCAAATTGCGGAAGCCGAGGACTGCGACCGAACGACGCACGTGCACGCGAGGAATTGAGGTCTCGGCATGGGCTGTGGAACGGCCAGCCCCGCGTCTCGCGTGGAGAACGTAAAACGCCGTGCCAAGCAACAACAACACGAGAGTGGCGATGATCAATCCATGCTTTGTCGCGTACAGACGGGATGGGGACGCGAATACAGTTGGCCCGGCCGCAGTTGCAGTGCTAGACGCAGAAACATGTGCGGTGGCGACTTTAACGGGCGCGATGAACCGGTAGCCGCGGCGAGGGATTGTCTCGATGAACCGCGGATTATCTGCGTCATCGCCCAAGGCTTCGCGCAACTTGCCTACCGCAACGCCGAGTGAAGCATCGAACTCGACAAACGTGTTGCCGGGCCACAGCCTCTGCCGCACGCTTTCTCGACTGACTATCTCGCCCGCATTCTCGAGTAGCAATTGCAGAAGCCGAAAAGGCTGCTCTTGCAGCTTGACTCGAACACCCTTCCTCAAGAATTCGCCTGTTTGGGAGTTCGCCTCGAACACTCCAAAGCGATAGACAGTATGGTTTTCCGGGCCAGGGTTCATGGGATGGCGCTACAAGTCAGCTCCGACGGAGTTTAGCATGATCGGTGCGTTGTGAAACCAGTTTAGATGTCTCTGTAATGCCCTTCAAATAAATCATTTGGTTGTTTACATAGGCTTTAAGGCAAGTTTCTTTGACTCCGCCCGCTATCTACATCACCTTCGCTCTGCCGAAAATCAATGATGGTCTTTTTCGGGACTCTTTCCGAGCGGAGGTTCAAGGGCGATGCGCTGCTTGAAATCAATGGCAGTTCTGCTGTTTTTTAGTTTGGCCGGGGCGCATGGCGCCTCAGCGAACGCGGTTTCTTACACGGGCACGCTTTCGAATTCTACAGACGTGTTTTCACTTGTATTCACGGTTGGCGGCGCGGGCAGTCAGACGGTGTCCGTCCAAACGTGGAGTTTTGGCGGCGGTCTCAATGCAGCCGGGCAGACGATTCCCGCCGGAGGCTTCGATCCCTTTATCGGTCTTTTCTTAGGCACGGGATCCGGCGCGACGATTCTTACCGACGGGATTGGCGATCCTTTCGGCACGTCGGATGTGCTTAGTAATTTTGCCAGCTTCAGTGGCTGTCCTCCCGGGGCAACTGTGGACATTGGCGGAGCCGTTTGCGGGGACATCACGATGTCGCTCTCATTGCTGCCCGGAACGTACACACTGATTCTCGCCGACGGCGATTACATCGCGAACGCCGTCTTCGACAACGGCACACTCGGCGAAGGCTTCACGGATTTCACCGGTGGCGCATTCCAGACCTGTAACGGAGTGGATGCGAACGGGAACCCCGTGTGCGTCACCGACACGGCGAACTGGGCTTTCGACCTGACGATGGGCGGGACTACTACACCCACGCCCGAGCCCGCTTCGCTCTTATTACTTGGTACGGGATTGCTTGGTGTCGGTTGGTGGCAGCGCCGCAAACAGCAGTTCGACTAGGGCAGGGGTAGCCGAGTTTGCAGCATAACTGAGGAAATTCAATCGCGAGGAGAAAAGCAATGAAGGGAATGAAGGAATGGCTTTACAGAGCAGGGATGGGCATGGCGGGAGTCGTTCTCGTCGCTTTGGTAATGGCTTTGG
>DASZCH010000191.1:0-12369 GCA_035943235.1 Candidatus Acidiferrales bacterium | reverse complement strand
GACAGGTGAACGCGAATCTCGCGCGCCTGGAGAAAACGACGGGCAAGAAATTGGGCGACGCGAAGGATCCTCTGCTTGTCAGCGTGCGCTCGGGCTCCGCGCGGTCGATGCCGGGAATGATGGAGACGATCCTGAACCTGGGGCTCAATTCGCGTTCCGTTGAGGGCCTCGCAAAGGTGACGGGCAACCCGCGATTTGCCTACGACGCGTTTCGGCGTTTCGTGCAGATGTACTCGTCCGTCGTGATTGGACTGCCGAAGGATGAGCTGGAAGAGAAACTACGAGAGTTAAAGTCTCGCTTTAAGGTGAAAGATGACACGCAGGTGCCGGCCGAAGGCTGGCGCGACCTGGTGGGAGAATACAAAAAGTATTTCCGCGCGAAGACCGGCAAGGATTTTCCGGAGGATCCGCAGGAGCAATTGTGGGGAGCGATTGGCGCGGTGTTCGAATCGTGGATGGGCGAGAAGGCCGTGACTTACCGGCGCGTGGAAAAAATCACGGGCTTGCTGGGCACGGCGGTGAACGTGGTGCAGATGGTCTTTGGGAACCGCGGCGAGAATTCCGGCACGGGCGTTTGTTTTACGCGCGACCCCTCGACGGGCGAAAAGATTTTCTTCGGCGATTTCCTGATCGACGCGCAGGGCGAAGACGTTGTAGCCGGAATTCGCACGCCGATGCATTTGAGCGAGATGGCCAAGCGCATGCCGAAAGTTTATAAACAACTTGAAGGCGTGCGAAAAAAGCTCGAACACCATTATCGCGATATGCAGGACCTGGAATTCACGGTCGAAGACGGAAAGCTGTACATGCTGCAAACGCGCACGGGGAAGCGTTCACCCGCGGCGACGTTCCAGGTGGCGATGGACATGGTGAATGAAGGATTGATTTCGCGCGAGGAGGCGCTGCAGCGCATTCAACCGGAGGACGTCGAGCGGTTGTTTTATCCCGTGATTGCGCCGACGGCGACAAAAGACGCGCTCACGAAACGCAAAATCGCGACGGGCGTGAATGCCGTGCCGGGAGCTGCGGCGGGAAAAGCAGTCTTCACGGCGCATGAAGCGGAAGAGTGGGCCTTGCGCGGAGAGAAAGTGATTCTGGTGCGCCGGGAAACGAGCCCGGAGGATGTGGGCGGAATGAACGCGGCGCAGGGAATTTTAACGGCGACAGGCGGCAAAACGAGCCATGCGGCGGTGGTTGCGCGCGGCTGGGGAAAATGCTGCATCGTCGGCTGCGAAGCGCTGGACATTAATTATGCGAAGAAAGAAATGCACGTGAACGGGCGGCTGATTCATCAGGGAGATTTCCTTACGATTGATGGGAACGAAGGCTTTGTGTACGAGGGAGAGATTCCCCTGGCGCGTCCCGAAGCGCCAAAGGCTTATTCCGTGGTGCTCGGCTGGGCGGACAAAGTTCGCAGGCTGGGCGTGAGGACGAATGCCGACACGCCTGTGGATGCGCGGCGCGCTCGAGAAATGGGCGCGGAAGGCATCGGGCTGTGCCGCACGGAGCATATGTTCTTCAAGGACTTCGAGCAGCCCGAAAAAAGCGTCGAGCGGCAGTTGGCCATACAGGAAATGATCGTCGCGGATAACAAGGAAGCGAGGCAGCGCGCGTTGGATAAGCTGCTGCCTTTTCAGCGACGGGATTTCATCGGAATTTTCGAAGCCATGAATGGGTTGCCGGTGACGATTCGATTGATTGATCCACCGCTTCACGAATTTGTCCCGCATGAGAGGGCGAAGCAGGAAGAGTTGGCAAAGAAAATCGGCATACCTGTGGAGACGGTGATTCGCCGCGTGGAGCAACTGCACGAGTCGAACCCGATGCTGGGACACCGCGGCTGCCGGTTGTGCATCACGTATCCGGAAATTCTGGAGATGCAGGTACGCGCGATTATTGAGGCGGCGATGGACTGCCAGAAGCGCGGCATTAAAGTGTTTCCTGAGATCATGCACCCGCTCGTCATGGACAAAAAAGAGCTGAAGATTTTGGAAGTGGAGACGCGGAAAGTCGCGGATGCGCTGATTGCACAACATAAAGTAAAACTTAACTATCTGGTGGGGACGATGATTGAGTTGCCGCGGGCCGCGTTGCTTGCGGATCAGATCGCGGAGGTGGCGGAGTTCTTTTCGTTCGGCACAAACGATCTGACGCAGACGACGATGGGGCTTTCGCGGGACGACGCGGGAAGATTCCTGCCCGAGTATGTGGACGAGAAGAAGGCGGGAATCTTCGCGGCAGACCCGTTTCAGACGCTCGACCAGTCGGGCGTGGGCATGTTGATCGAGTGGGCGATTGCGCGAGGCAGAAAAACGCGGTCGAAATTAAAGGTGGGGATTTGCGGGGAGCATGGCGGAGATGCGCCGAGCGTGAAATTCTGCCATAAAACGGGGATGGATTACGTGAGCGCCTCCCCATTTCGCGTGCCGATTTCGAGGCTGGCCGCGGCGCAGGCGGTGATTGAAGAGAAGGCGGCGAAGAAGGGCGGAAAACGCGGAGCGTGATGAGCTCTTCGGCATTTGTGATTGGCATTTGCGGCGGCACAGGTTCGGGGAAAACCACGATCACGAACCGGCTTTCGCGTGCGCTCTCCGATAGCGGAGTGCTTGTCCTCCAGCAGGATCACTACTACAAGGACCTGTCGCATCTGCCGCTTGAAGAGCGCTCGAAACGCAACTTCGATCACCCGAATGCGCTCGATACGGACCTGTTTATCGAGCACATCAGGGAGTTGAAGAGTGGCAAGGCAATCGAGCGTCCCGTTTACGATTTTACGGAGCATCGCAGGGTTCAGGAAACGGCTCGGCTGGAATCGCGGCCCGCGATTCTGGTTGAGGGAATACTGATTTTCGAGAACGAGGCGCTGCGCGACCTGATGGACATCAAAATTTTCGTCGATACTGACGCGGACCTCAGATTTATCCGCCGGCTCGTGCGCGACATTCGTGACCGTGGACGAACTCTGGAATCGGTGATCGAGCAGTATCAGAAAACGGTGAGGCCCATGCATCTCGAGTTCGTGGAGCCGAGCAAGAGATACGCCGATATCATCATTCCGGAAGGTGGGCACAACGAAGTGGGCGTTGACTTGGTGATTCAAAAAGTGCGGTCGCTGATTGCGGAGTGATGCGAAGGGCCTCAATAGATAATTGCGATCACGCCTTCAGGAATTACTTTAAGTAGCCGCTTTACGTCCGCATCCTCAGGAAGAAGTAGAGTCCCACGAAAGCGAAGATTGCGTCAGGCGCCCATGCCGCAAGAAAGGGCGGTAACTGTCCGACGGCGCCCATCGCCTCGAAAAGCGCGGCGGCCGCCCAGTAGACGATTCCGATTCCCACCGCGAGCGCCAACCCTCCCATAGCTCCGCGTGTGCCCACCAGAAAAGCGAACGGAATGGCGAGAAACATGATGATCGCGGTTATCAGCGGAAACGCGAACTTCTTGTGCCATTCGACCGACAGGCGCGAAGTGTCGAAGCCGGCCTTCTGCAGGCCGTCGATGTAATTTCGCAGCTTCCACCAGTTCATTTGATAATACGGGAATACTTCGCGTTTGAAATAGGAGGGCGGTTCGGAGATATCTTGAAGGGACATGACGCGAAACGGCGCGTAACGGGTGATGGAAGAGCCGTTGAAGTCGCGAACCCAGCCGTTTTCGAGGACCCAGGCTGCGAGGCTCGGTTCCCACGACGCGCGGCTTGCGTAGATGCGGCGGCGGACTTGAAAGTTCGGATTTAGCTCGAAAACATTCAGTCCGCCGAACAAATTGTGGTCCGGATCGAAGAGCTGGTAGTTATAGATTTTGCCGTCCTCTCCGAAAATCCACTGGTGAGCCGGCTCGTAATAGGTTTGCGCGGGCCGGCCTTTGATGTGGTCGTGAATGGCATCCTGACGCTGGTTGGCGTAGGGGAGGAAAGTATCGTCGAGAAGAAACATCGCGCCCGCGAGCAAAATGCCGGCGAGAATTAAGGGGAGCGCGAGGCGAAACAGGCTGACGCCGCAGGCCTTGAACGCGGTTACTTCGTTGTTTTTGGAGAGAATGCCGAGGGTGACAAGAGTCGCCACGAGGGCCGCCAAGGGAAGCAGCTGGTAAACCATCATGGGCAGAAGATGGAGAAAATAGTCCGCGACGATAAAAATCGAAATGTGATTTCTGGAAATATCTCCGAGCAAATCGAAAAGCGTGAACGCGTCGAAGAGAATCATAAATCCGACGAGCATCAGAACAAGCCAATAAATAAACGTGCGAAGAAGATAGACGTCGAAAATCAGCGGAAACGCGCTGGTTTCGTACTTTGCCGGGCGCGTGCCGGCGATTTGCAATGGCGCGCGGCCATTGGGTAGCGGCGCGGGAACGGCAGCCGGAGAGCGGCCTTTGCCGCCAAGATTGCGCAGGAATACGTCGCGAAGATGTTCGAGCCAGCGCGCCTCGGGCCGTATCTGTTCGATGCGGCGGAGCAGGATCAAACCGACCAGCAGAGTTACGATGTTGGCAATCCAGACGCCGAGCGCGGGCGTGATGGAGCCTTGCTCAGCAAGATGCACGCCGCTGACGAACAGCAAATAGTAGGCGCAAATCAAGAGAACGGTGAAGATGAAACCGGCGGCGCGCCCGCCGCGGCGTGGACGCACTCCGACGGGAACTCCCAGCAGTGCGAAAAGCAGGCATGCAACGGGAAAAGCGAATCGCTCCTGCAATTCGATGCGCGCGTCCAGCCAGCCGAGTCCCTTGATGGCCAGCAATTCGCGAACTGTCCGCTCCTTGTTGGAGACCTTTCGTGGCGTTTGAGAAGTTGCCGCGCGATTTTCAAGGGACAAATCCATGGATTGGACGGCGGAGGTGGAAAGATTGTAATGCTCCGGGTCTTTTGGGTTGAACTCGTGAGTCGAAAGATCATCGAAATGCAGTGTGAGCTTGTCCTGTTGCGGATCGGCGGCTACAATGGCGTCCTTTGCGAGCGTTACTTTCGAGCCTGCCGAGGAACTTGAGTCCGCCAGGAATACGCCACGCCAGCGTGTACCCGAAGCGCCGACGTCTTGCACGTAAAGAACGATGTGAGGGAATCGCTCGTCGAAGACGCGCGGCTGGACGGAGAAAGAAGCCTGCGAGGTGCGGAGCCTGGTCTCCAGGGAGCGTAGCGTTCGCAGGGAAAGAGGGCCAAGCCACAGCGTGATGGCGAAAGCGAGAATGGTGGTCGTCAGAGCGATGGCGCCAATGGGGACAAGTAAACGCCGGAGGCTGACGCCGTTCGCGTTGAGGGCGACGATTTCGCTGTCCGCGGAGAGGCGGCCGAGGCCGATCAGAACTCCCACCAACATGGACATGGGCAGAGTAAAAATGAGGACCGGCGGAAGCGAGGAAAGAACCAGCAATGCTGTCTCGCGGGCCGTTCCGGCGTGCTGGACGATCAGCGCCATCAGCTGCACGAGTTGCGGCACGAAGAAAACAAAAGTAAAAACGGCGAGTCCCAGCAAGGCGTGGGAGACGACTTCGCGGCAGACGTATCGGTCGAGGATGCGCATGGCAGCGCGGTGTCATTCTAGCACGATGATACGGGAGCCGTTGGAGAGACGTAGAGCATGAGCCGCGTGCATCTGGTTCTTCTGTGGCACATGCACCAGCCGCAATACCGGGACCCCGCAACCAAGAGATACATCCTGCCGTGGACACGTCTGCATGCTCTGAAAGATTATTGGGGCATGGTGCGGACGCTCGCGGAGTTTCCGGGCGTGCATGCGACGTTCAACATTGTTCCTTCGCTGGCGCAGCAGATTGAAGAGTACGCGAGCGGGAATTTTGACGATCCGTGGTTCCGCGCGGCGTTCAATCCCGCCACCGAACTCACAGGAAATGACAAACGCGAAATTCTGCACCGCGCGTTTCAGGTGAATCATGAACATCTGATGAGCCGGTGGCCGCGATTCGTCGAACTATTCGAGTGGGCGCAGAAATCGGGCGTACACGCGGCTGTTCAATTCCACACGCGGGATTGGCGGGACTTGCAGGTGCTGTCCCAGCTCGCCTGGATGGACGAAGAATATCTGGCGCGGGATCCGATTGTTTCCGCGCTGGCGCGGCGGGGCGCGGATTACACGGAGGCGGACAAAGATGCGCTGAACGCGAAACAGGACGAGTTGATGTCTCGCGTGTTGCCGGAGTACAGGGCGGCCGCCGAACGCGGGCAAATCGAAATCTCGACCACGCCGTTCTACCATCCGATACTTCCGCTGCTGTGCGATTCGCAAATCGCGCGCGTCGCGAATCCGCATACGCCCGCGCTTGTGCCGCCGTTTCGATTTTCCGAAGACGCGCGGGAACAATTGGTTCGCGCGCGGCAGTATCACCAGAACGTTTTCGGGCACTCGCCGGCGGGGCTGTGGCCTTCGGAAGGCTCGGTTTCCGACGAGGTTCTGGACATCGCCGCGGAATTGGGTTTCCGCTGGTTTGCGACGGACGAAGGCATTCTCGGCAGGACGCGGAATATCGGATTCTGGCGTGATGGCGCGGGCTTTCCGGAAAACGCGCACGAATTGTATTCGCCGTGGAAATTCAGGATTCGCGGCAGGGAAATTCACGGTTTTTTTCGCGACCATTACCTGTCCGATCTGGTCGGGTTTGTTTATTCGCGCATGGATGCGGCGGCCGCGGCGGACGATTTTCACCGGCGGTTGCGCTTGATCGGTGAACGAATGGGCGGTGGGAAACCCGCGACCGTGGCAGTGATCCTGGACGGCGAGAACGCGTGGGAATACTATCCGGGGAATGGACGGGAATTTCTGCGGCAGCTTTATGGACGCATTCAAAATGATCCGGAGATTCGCGCGTTGACGGCGACGGAAGCGATTGCCGAGGCCGGGGAGGTCGGCACGCTCGAAGGGATTTTCCCGGGCTCGTGGATCGATGCGAACTTCAATATCTGGATCGGAGATGCGGAGGACATCCGCGCGTGGCAATTGTTGCGGGACGCGCGCGAACTGTATGCAACAGTGCAAGCAGGCGGCGAGCAAAGCGGGGCCGACGCGCCGGCCGCTCCTGATCTGGCGACTGCGTATGAGGCGTTGCTTGCCGCGGAGGGAAGCGACTGGTGCTGGTGGTACGGACCAGAGCACGGGTCCGCGAACGACCAGGAATTCGACGAATTGTATCGGAAGCATCTGGTGCAGGTCTATTCGGCTTTGCGGCGGGAGGCGCCCGAAGCGCTGGCGCACCCCATCAAGCGGGTTTTGTTGCGCTCGCGTCCCGTGCCGCCGACGGATTGGCTGAAGGTGGAAGTCGATGGACGCGTGACCTCCTATTTCGAATGGCTCGGCGCGGGATATTACGCCGCAGCCCGGCAAGATGGGACCATGCACGGCCAAATCTATTCCATCGGCGAGATCTTCTACGGATTCAGCTCCGATGAATTTTATCTCCGCGTCGACGCATTGCGGGAGCCGTTCGAGCAGTTCGGCGACTGCGAATTTCGATTTGTGATCGAAGACCAGTCGGAAATGAAAATTTTGGCGCGCCTCCAAAACGGCAAAGTGGCAAGCGTGTTCGCTGAGCGAAAGGGAATTGTTTTGGAAGACGTGGCGCAGAGGATCACCGTGGTCGTCGGCAAAATTATCGAGGTGGGAGTCGCCAAGGAATTATTGCTGCTGACGGGGCAGAGGACGCTGCGATTCAGTGTCTCGCTCTGGCGAAATGGACTGCCCGTTGATGTGTTGCCTCCCCAGGGTTTTATCGAGATTGCGCTGGGCGAAGATTCCTATGCCTGGCCTCCGCAATAACCGCAATTTCCTCGCTTTCCAATTCAGTGTACCAAGTAAATACGTAGTTGACATGGTTACAGGTACGCGCAATAGTGCGCCTGTACCTCTCAGTTGGCGATTCGATAACTAAAATTCAACGACAGTGAAACGGTGGCGGATTTTCCGGTTGCGGTGTATTTCGTCGGCCCGTGGAGGGCCGGGGAGAACCGTGTGGCTTGGACTCTTCCTGGGCGCATGCGCGCTGGCCGCTTTGGGGAGTAGTGGTTCATCGACTTCCCGTCGCCATGCGCGCCCAATACCGCAGTCCCGCCCGCGAGCGATTCTCGCCGCACTTCCGAAGCCCGAACTCTCGAATACCTTGTCGCATTCGCTCTGGGCGTTCGAGCCGAATGTGGGCCAAACGGACGCGAGAGTGAAATTCATGGCGCGCGCAAACGATGCTTCGGTCTTTCTGACGCAGCGCGGAGTTGTTTTGTCGTGGACGGGGAACGCCGCAAGCAGCTCATTTAGGAAAGCCTCGCACGACGCGTTGCGTTTGGATTTTCTTGGCGCCAGCGATGCTGCGCGAGTTTCCGGACGCTCCCTGCTGCGAGGGAAGACAAACTATCTGCTTGGGCGCGATCCGCGGAAATGGTTGAGGGACGTGCCGCGCTATGCGTCAGTTGAATATCGCGAATTGTATCCGGGCATCGACGCGCGCTTCTATGGCGGAAACAGCGGACTCGAATACGACCTGCTTTTGTCACCCGGGAGTTCTTTGCGGAATGTCCGGTTGCGAATCGTCGGGGCGGATGCCATACGTCTCGATCGCGGCGGCAACCTCCATTTTCATGCGTCAAAAGCTCGGGCGAACGCGCGGCAAATCGTGATGCGTCGGCCGAAAATTTATCAGATGGATGGCGGACGAAGAATCAGTGTTGACGGCGGATACAAACTGCTCGCCGGGAATGCAGCCGGTTTTGTAATCGGGAAACATCGCGCGGACTTACCCATCGTGATCGACCCGTCCATTTCAATCAGCTACACGACGTTTCTGGGAGGCAGCGGAGCGGAAAGAGGCAGCAGTGTCGCGGTGGATTCCACCGGAGCGATTTATGTCGGCGGCACCACGACGTTGGCGGCGTTCCCTGAAACGGCCAAAGGGAGCGAAGGGCCGCTCGCAGGAAGTTCGAACCTGTTCGTCGCCAAGATTGATCCCACGCAGACGGGCGCGGCTTCTCTCGTCTACCTTACGTTTATCGGCGGAAGCCAGAGCGATCAGGGCGGAATGGTCGCGGTTGATCCATCGGCCGTGCCGCCGGGACTTGCCGTGCTTGGATGGACCACGTCGGCCGATTTTCCTGTGACGAATGGCAGCGCGTTGAATGGGGCCTCCGATTTGACGGTGACGAAACTCAACGGAGCGGGCGACGGAATGGTTTTCTCGAAATACTTCGGCGGGAGCGGCGCGGAGGCGACGCAGAGCGTCGCGGGAATCGCGAGCGATTCTGCGGGAAATGTTTTTGTGACGTCGGACACGGCCTCTACGGATTTGCCCATGACGGCGACGCCGAACGGATTCCGGACTGTTTACGGCGGCGGCGCGAGCGACGGATTTCTCGCGGAATTCGCCTCGGGATCCGGCGCGCTGCTTTACTCGACGTATCTTGGAATCAACGCGACGGTGGGAAGCTCGGCCGTTGCGTTGGACGCTAGTGCAAATGCATACGTGGCTGGATTTACCACGTCGCCCGCGAATTTCCCGGCGGTGAATGCGCTCCAGCCATATGGTGGAGGCGCGTTCGACGGCTTCGTGATGCAAATAAATCCGAAGCTCGGCGCGCACGGCTTGGTCTACGCGAGTCTGCTTGGCGGAAGCCAGTCCGATCAGGCGGCGGCGATTGCGGTGGATGCGTCCATTCCCGCGACTGCCTATATCACTGGCACAACGCATTCGCCCGATTTTATTCCCGCGAGCGGCGTGGCGAACGCAGCGTACCAAACGGCGTTGAAGGGAAGCAGCAACGCGTTTCTCGCGGTGATCAGTCAGACAGGCGGATTGCCCTCCATTCAATACGAAACTTATCTGGGAGGGACGGGCGCGGACGCAGGCGCGGGCGTCGCGGTGGTATCTCCGGCGCAGGTATATGTGGCGGGAAGCTCGACCTCCGCTGATTTTCCAGCTTTATGTTCGTTGCAGGGATTCAGTGGAGCTCAGGATGCCTTTCTTGCTGAACTTAATCCCACAACTGGGGGAAACCCTTCGCTGCTCGACACGACGTTTCTGGGCGGCAGCGTCACGGCTGAAGCGAACGCCGTGGCGGCGGACTCCGCAGGCAATGCGATCGTTTTCGGCGATACGATGTCCCATGATTACCCGCTGGCCGCGAATGCGAACAACGGGTTCCAGCCAACATGCACAAGCTGCGCGGCGACGTCTCCGTTTGCGGATGCGATGCTGACGAAGGTCGCCGCTGGAACGGCTCCGGCGGCGTGCGCGGCGTTTAATCCGGCCATAGTCAATCTCGGCGCGCTGCCAACGGGCACTCCGTCGCCGCCCATCGATATTTCGCTGGCGAATGGAGGAGACGCGAATCTGAACGTCAGCGGCGTAACGATCACAGGCGCGAACAGCGCGGATTTTTCGCAGATGAATACCTGTTTGTCGAGTTCTCCCATTGCGCCGGGAGCGAATTGTGGAATCGCCGTCACGTTCACGCCGTCGGTTGTCGGAACGGAAACCGCGGCGTTGCAAATCACCGACGACGGAGTGGGTACGCCGCAGACGTTGAGGCTGACGGGGGCTGGGGCCTCGGGCGAAGTCACGCTGTCGCAATCGTCGCTGAGTTTCGGCAATGTGGCGCAGGGCACGACGACGGCGCCGGGCACGTCGATTCTGACGAACACGGGAAATGCAACTCTGAGCATCACGAACGCGAAAATCGCCGGAAGCAATGCCACGGATTTTGCGTTTGGCGGAAGCAACACATGCAGCGCAGGCGCGGCAACCTTGCCGGGCGCGAGCTGCACAATATCCGTTGACTTCGCTCCGAACGAACCGAATCCGCCGCAAAATCTGACGGCGCGCGTGGAGATATCTTTCTTGGACACCGGCAATCAGGCGACAGGCACGGCGGCAATTGCGTTGTCGGGTACCGAAGCGACCGCGCCAGCTCCTGCCGTGAGTCTGGCGAGCACGGCGCTTGATTTTGGCAGCGTCAACGTGGGCGGCTCCACGAGTCAGCCGCCGGTGTTGCTCAAAAACACGGGCAGCGCGGCGCTGTCGATTACCAGCATAGGAATCACCGGCTCGAATGCCGGCGATTTCACGCAAACGTCCACGTGTCCGCTCGTTTCAAACGGAACTTTGGCCCCTGGAGCGAGTTGCACGATCTCTGTGACGTTCCGGCCCACGGCGGGCGGAGCGCGCGCGGCCAGCGTCGTCATTTCCGACAACGCCAATCCGGCGCAGCAGACGATTGCGCTCAGCGGAACAGGCGCGACGGCGAGCGTGTCGCTGACGCCGACAAGCCTGACATTCGCGACGCAAAATGAAGGCCCGCCGAGCGCGGCGCAAAATGCGACGCTCAAGAACACGGGCGCGTCTCCAGTGACGATTTCGTCCATCAGCTTTGCCGGCGCGAACGCAACCGATTTTGCGGAGACGAATAACTGCCCGCTGGCGCCGTCGGCTACATTGAATGCAGGCGGCATTTGCACGATTGCGGTGACGTTCCAGCCGATTGAATCAGGGCCGCTCTCGGCCGTGCTTTCCGTGGCCGACGATTCCTCGCCGTCGCCGCAGACGGTCACGGTAAGCGGAACGGGAACGATACCCGTCGTTCAGGCCACGCCGACAGCGCTGCAATTCAGTTCAACAGTGGTGGGCGTCGCGAGCGCGTCGCAGTCGATTCAGGTGAGCAACACCGGCACAGGCGCGCTAGTCATCAGCGGCGTGAGTTTTGCCGGCGCCGATGGCGGAGATTTCGAAGCTTCGGGGAGTTGCGTGGGAGCAAAAGGGGCGAGCGTCAGCGTGGCCGCGGGAGGGAATTGCACGCTGGACGTTGAGTTTCTGCCGCTGGCGGCGGGGACGCGCACGGCGACGCTGGCGCTCAACGACAACGCGAATGCGAGTCCGCCGGTGACTTTCGCGGGAACGGCGACGGACTTTCAGTTGAGCGCCGCGCCGGGCGGGACAACTTCGGCGACAGTGACGGCGGGGCAGACGGCCGTCATCGCGTTGCAGGTTAGCGGAGTGAACGGATTCACGGGAACTCTGGCGCTGGGATGCACAAATGCGCCGCCGGCCGGAGGATGCAGCGTGTCGCCAAGTTCCGCGCAGATTTCGAATGCGACGCCCGTTCCTTTTACCGTGAATGTGACAACCACGGCGCGCGGATTGATTTTGCCGATAACGAGTCCCGGCGCACATCGGCGCACGCTTCCTGCAACGCCGATGGCAATCACGTTGATGTTGGCGCTGGCCGCTCTATTTTTCGCGGCGCCGCGCGGCAGAAAATCTCGCTTGCTCCGGCCGATTCTAGTATTGAGTTTATTGCTCCTTGCGTCCTGCGGAGGAAGCGGTAGCAGCACGACTGCGCCAAGCGGGACGCCTCCAGGCACATACACCGTCCAGGCC
>DASZCH010000190.1:0-1606 GCA_035943235.1 Candidatus Acidiferrales bacterium | reverse complement strand
GAAGGTTTTGGAAGAGTTGAGCAGTCAGGGCTGCGCGGTGATCGAAAGACTTTTGTCTCCGGATGAATGCCGCCAGGTTGCGACGCTCTATCCCCAGGAAGAACACTTTCGCAGTCATGTCCACATGGCGCGGCATGGTTTCGGCAAGGGCGAATATCGTTACTTTAAATACCCACTACCACTACTGCTGAGCAGCCTGCGCACAACGCTCTACCCGCACCTCGCCGTGATTGCCAATGACTGGAACGCTCGCATGAATATCGATCGACGCTATCCGGCACAGCATGCTGATTTCCTCAAGGAGTGCCATGACGGAGGCCAGACGCGACCCACACCGCTGCTGTTGCAATATGTCCCGGGCGACTTCAACTGCCTGCATCAGGACCTCTACGGCGATCTTGCCTTTCCGCTCCAGGTTGCGATCCTTCTCTCCGAACCGGGAAAGGATTTCACCGGTGGTGAGTTTGTTCTAACAGAACAACGGCCGCGTATGCAGAGCCGCGTGGAGGTGGTACCATTGCGGCAAGGTGATGCAGTTGCGTTCGCCGTGCATAATCGTCCTGTAAAAGGGACGAAAGGCACGTATCGCGTCAACCTCCGACACGGCGTGAGCCGCGTTCGTACCGGAATGCGTTACACCGTCGGAATCATCTTCCACGACGCGAAATAGGTGGCTGCCGAGCCTTACCCATCATTCGGCGAAGCGAACATTCAGAAGTTTGGCGCCAACCGCTTTGGCCCAGCGCGTCAACGGAAATGCTTGCATGAATGTGGAATTTACGTTCCGGCGGTGTTGGCTTTACGATACGGTCCGGCTCCCAATGGCCGCCCTCAGGCAATATGTGGGTTGACCCCTTCGTCCCGCATCTATGTCAGGGAACTCGATGATGACAATGCGATAGCGGCCACCGTGCTTGGCCCCTCATTGGCCTGACCTTAGTCAGGTATTTCCTTGTATAGCGCGCGTATCGTGGCCCGCAGGCGTCGGCCATTGTCACCGATCCAGCTAAATTCCAGTTTCAGCAATCAAATAAGCTGGCAGTGCTTCCCTGGGTTCATGCTGATGTCAAAACTTGCTTAAATTCATTTGTCAAAGCCGAGCACGTTCTTGACGGCATCCATGACGGTCGTTTCGCGATGTTGGAAGCAATATGAGTTAACCTTCTCCTCATCCTTTTTGATTGTTTCGGGTTCGATGATCGTGTTGTTGCGTTTGCCGTTGTAGTATCCGCTAAGCCACATCACGACGTACTGTGAGAACGTGATTTTATTAAAGAAATATTCCTCGCAGGTTATTTTAGCAACGTCCACCGTTACTTGTGCTTGCGCCGGGATGATCTGCGCAAACAAGAATAAGGCGCTGGTTAGTAGCAGCCGACCTTTCACGGTCCCCTCCACAGGCTTGCAGACATGGTATCAAGCTTATTGCTCCGCTTTCTATCATGCTTCCTCATATAGCGCCTGCGCCTTCTCAAGAGCAGTATTCCTCGGTCTCTTGGGCAATAATCGCGGCAAAGCACAGGCCTCGATGCCAATTAGACAGGGAGCCACGCTTTAATGATCCGCCCTCGTTGAAGTGGTCCGACCTGAAGTATGTCATTTGGCA
>DASZCH010000189.1:0-2422 GCA_035943235.1 Candidatus Acidiferrales bacterium | reverse complement strand
GCGAATAGCGACCATCGGGAGCGTTAAATGAATTACTTACTGAATGTCGCAAACGAGCGGCCGATGCTGCGCCTCTCGGCCACTATCATTCTCGCCTTTGCCTGCGCGGCGCCGATCGTATTGTTATTTTCTGGCTTGGTGGTTTACGGCGCGCGATTGCTCATTCACTGAAAACGAGCGACGCACCGCCAGGTTCAACACGCTTTTTGGATTCCACCGGCGCCGTAGCATGTCAAACTACCGACGCCGCTCATGGAAACTGTAGAATGAGAGAGCGTCAGTACAATCGTCACGGTCAGCATCGCTGCCACCGTGCCAATCAAGGCGACGGGCCGTAGCATCTTGCGGGTCATGAGCCTCTCCCCCGAGTTTGGCTCCAGCATACAATTTACCAAAATATTCAGGGATGGCGACCCCTCCGGGGGAAGCTAATTGTGACCGGGAGTCGGGGAACGACCATTGAGTTCCCTGATTACCACAGTGAGGCCTGAGGGTGCCAAACGTGCGGTACCCAAATGTAGCCGAACTACTCGCCATATGAGGTTTCTGCCTGGGTTCTCACAAGGGAACGCATTGGCCAAAGCCTTAGAGAACGCTACCAAGTCGCCACCGAGCTGCCGCCTGCCTTGCTGGCGCTGGTTGGGAAACTAGACGCGCTCGAAGGCAATCTCCAAGTCGCCAAGGAATTGCCGCGCCGCTTGTTGACGCTCGTAAAGAAATTAGACGCGCTCGAAGGCAATCTGTTGTTACGTCGAATTCAAGACACGCCCGCAGGCTCGCGGAAGATGCCAACCGCCAATTAAGAAAAAGCGCGGCAGTCGTTCCGTTTGCTTGTCAAGCTGCCTGAACCCTTAATAAATGGCCACTCGGCGCCAAGTAAAAAAGGACTCCGGCGCCCCTTCAGGACCGGAGTCCTCAGCGTTGGTTCTGCCATTAGCCATCAAGGGAGGAAAATCGATGGCGATGATTGAATATCTGATTCTCCACCGCCAAGCCTAGCGCTTTTGATCAGGAATGCGCGTATCCGGGCAGGCACAAGCCTCGCACGGCTGTGATGCGGATCACCAAAGTGTCGTTTAGACTGGTGCGAAAGAGGCGCGCCACTGCGAAAGAACAACGTTGAGCCGAACTAGTTCGCTGGGGGCAGCGAACATTGGCTCAAAGGAGACCGCAATGCCTATGAGGATATTTGAGCGGACAGCGCTGGCACAGTTTTCAGTAGGCGGATTGGCAGTCG
This sequence comes from Candidatus Acidiferrales bacterium, assembly GCA_035943235.1. Taxonomy (GTDB): domain Bacteria; phylum Acidobacteriota; class Terriglobia; order Acidiferrales; family UBA7541; genus DAHUXN01. The sequence goes on along the minus strand of DASZCH010000189.1, from coordinate 1,185 downwards.
CACTTGTGGCCTGCGCTTTGATCAAACATGCGCAAGCGCAGTTTGTGAATCCAGCTCCACCTCCACCACCACCGGTCTTCAATCCATCCAGTCCTAATACCGTGCCTCAGCCGAGGTACACCCCCCTCGCACCTGCAACACCAAGCATCACTCCGAGCTATAGGATTACCTCCCCCACGAATGGACACCTACCGCGTACAGCCGCGCGCGCTCATCGGCGGACATCCGTCGCAAAGACGCACTCGGTCCATCGCCGAGGCCGCTCCATGGTCGTCCGTACAATACCGGAATCTTATTCGTACTATTACTCTTCTTTCGGTTACGGCTACGGTTGCGCTTGGGGTCGGACGTGGGGCGGTTATTGGTTTCGAACGTCGCCCTGTTCCTGAGCGACAAGTTGCTTACAGAAGACGAGACGTGCGCATCGCGGTCGATGTGGCGAAGCCGCCGCAGCTGTCGAGCCGAAAATAGAAAGGCCGCCTTGACCGGCGGCCCTTTTTCTTTCTTCTCATTTTTTCGTTCAAATTGCTGGACTTGAAATCAATCCACTACTTCTGTTTCACCATCGAGGTGCTTTTCTTCTGAGTTTAGCTTGGATTGAGCGCACGAGAGGATGTTGCCAGCGGCCGGCCCGAGGCGGCTGGTTTGTCAGGTGGTCGTCGTCTTCCGCCAGTATGAGCAGCCTACTCCTATCGCGCATATTCGATACAGGCGCTGCGCACTCGACCGGTTTGAGTGTGTGCGCTCTACATGGACCGTTCATGTGATTGAGTTCCGAGATTGAAAATGACGGAAACATTTATGGACTGTTTCGGGAATTTTGAAAGAAGTTCGACGGATTGCGGTAACGAAGCTGCTGCTCGGTTCGCACGAATTGGGACAGCCTGCTTGACCGGGTTTCTGTTCTCTCGTTTACGCTTGTTTTTAGGTCGAAGGACGCGGAGCGGCTCGGCGGTCAAAGATGGCGCGGCGCAGCGCGCCGGATTGCGATAAAATTGTGAAGCTGCAAGCCTCTGTAATCATTTGCATTTAATTGGCGAGTCTTCCGCCATCGCGCAATGCTGCCAGCCTCGGGCGAAACCCGGGCCTACTGCAAATCTTATTCAAATTTTGGGGCTAACGAGGAATCAGTGGCCTTGACGATCCTAGGCCCGCCAATCACTGCGCCATGCTTCGCATTTGGCT
>DASZCH010000188.1:0-6171 GCA_035943235.1 Candidatus Acidiferrales bacterium | reverse complement strand
AGGGACTGAACAGAATGGCTAACTCTGCGCCACTCGCAAAAGACGCGCAAAAGCTGCAAGCGCCCGCTGACAGGCTTCTGGCCATCTTCGAGCAGGACATGGCTAAGTATCCTGCCGACGAACAGGCCCGAAAATGGGATGCTCTTGAGCAATACGTCAGCCACGCCTCTTCCGAAACTCCATCCAAGCAGCGAGGGCTGCTTGCCACTCTACAGAATTTTCTGCGATCCCTTGTAGGCGCAACGCACCGGTAAATAGTTCACGCGTCGGCAAGTTCAATAAATCCCGCATCAGTTTCTCTCGCCGTTTTTGTTCCTCAATCGCGGCTGCTTTAGCGGGTGGACGCCATCCCAATTCGTCGGTCATCGGCCCGAGAGATTACCATATGAGTTAAATAAATATATAAGTATCAAAACGTGGAGATAGTACGACGATTTCGCGCGTTCAGAGAAAATTAGTTCCGGAAACGACAAGCTGGCAGAGCTTCAGCTTCAGAAGACTTACGAGTGCGTCGGAGTGCGCGATATCGGCGATATCCTCGCTAGTCACAACCATCACTCGCGTTCCCGATTCCAGCGCGGCAGCGATCTCGTAATGGGCCCGTGTTAAGTCGGCAGGAACACCGGTTATACCGTTAGTCGCGAATAGTATCCCGTGGTCGCAGCCTCTGTGACGGAGTCGTTGAACAAAGTACGAAACCTCTTGACTGCCAACCGGGTTGCTCCAGTTCTTGCATTCTACGAGGAGAATGTTCGGCAGAAAATACAAACCTTCCTGATGCCGTGCGTTCCAGAGCGCGACATCGAGTTCCTCCGTTTCAAATGCGTTAAGCGCATTCCGTTGGGCAATCTCGATGCCTGGAATAAAGGGAAATAATTCACAGACGAAATTTTCTAGTGCGCGGCCCTTCTCAGCTGTTCCGGCAGCAGTAACGATTTGCTGGAGACCCGCATGGATCTGATGGTTGGGAATTGGCGGCAAGAGTTCAGGCCTCGCCGTGAACAGCGTTGTTCCTGAGTCGGACTAGCTCTTCGGCTAGCCTATGCTCGTGAATCAATTTCTCTAAAAACTCACCGCTCAGTTGAAAGATCAGCGGCCATCCAGCCTGCACTTTTGGGAACTCTCGTTTTAGGCTGTCCCAGTAGATCAGAAGGCCACTGCGGCCATGTGTTTTGCTGACATAGGAGCGGAGCTGCTGCCCAGCGAGGTGGAGTCTTGCTTGATCTAGATTGCCGGCCTTGACTTCTATGAGCAGCGGGTTTCCTAGCGAGTAGCTTTCGAGGTCCTCGATCCAGACGGCTAAGTCGGCCCCCTGATCCTGGCTTCGGCGCTCCGACGGACTGGAAACGATAAAGCCCGCTTCCAAGAGGAGTTTCTCCGTAGCGCGTTCGAAGTCGGGTCGGCCTGGGCCTGACGTCGGGGGGACGGACATACGAGGGGGCCGAATCTCAAACGTTTCCCTTTTCGAGGGTGGTATTCGGATTTCGCCGAGGGGGTGCTCACTGGCGTGGGCTAGGAAAGTGCTTAGGGCGTAGTCGACCGCTTCGATTTCATTTGCTTCAACGCGGAAATACGTCAGAGAGGCAAGATCAAAAGGGAGATTTTCGGATTTGCCGATGAGAGCGAGAATAGGTTTCCTCCGTGCGTAGGCCATACCTGCCTCGAATAGAACGTTACTCTGTGCTTGGCCGGGTAGGATGATGCAGACGAAATCGGCTGCTGTAATCGCATTGGCGATCGCGGTCGCGGTTATGAGCCCTGGTTCAACAGTCGTGTAGTCTGACCAGCGAATGGCGTTCGCCTGTAGGAGGCGGCGCAGAACTGAAGTGTCGGTGCCGAGCGGTGCTGCAATGAAGCAGCTTTTGAAGCGGGTTTCCATCGCCATATCACCCCATCGATTAGCTATTGAGACTGTTTAACGGCTTCCTTGGACCTGAGGCCATAAAGCCTTTCGAGCAGATCTATGGCGGACGTTTGGAGAGGTAAAGTCCCGGTAATAACAGACAAGGGTACAGTCTTGGGATCGGCGCGGCCCGCCGCGTCGGTGACAAGCTGGTCCTCTGATTCCTTCTCCTGAGCTGACACTTCGACCTTGAACAGCTTGAGCGCATCTGACAAACGGGAATAAAGAATCAGTTTGCGTCTTCTACTCACGCGTTCACTGAATTCCTGCCGCAAGTGATCGTTTATGTAGGAGGCGTTGTCAAGTATCGCTCCGTAGTCGGTATCCCGCGTGACGATGACGAGCCCGGCACGTCTGTCTGCAGCGCACTTGATCATCCACTCCCAATTAATCGGATCTCCGATCGACGTGTCCGCATCTTTGCGGGGTGGGCACCCGTGTAGAAATCGGCGGAAAGCCTTGCGGCGGATGGTTCGCCGCATAGAATTGTCTCGCGTTAGATTGAGGTCATCGGCTTTATGAAAAACCCTCTGACAAACCTGATACACGGGATCGTTGGCGGCAGGATTCCTAAGTACACGCACCAACCGAGACCGAAGTAATCTGACGCGGTCTTTCATTTCTTTTCGGCTTCGCTCCGCGATCGCCGTGTCTTTAATATCCGAAAAAATTCCAGGGCCAGCAATTTGTTCAGGCTCCTTAAGCGTTTTCATGCCTTCTAAAATGGCCGCTTGCCTGTTTTTCTTGAATTCCAATTCGAGTTGGTAGGTAACAATCAGCCTGTCCGCTAGTGCTTCCACGTGATTGAGCAGTTTGAGCCCGGTCTCGTTGCGGGCTCTGTAAAAATCGAGCCAGATGTTTGTGTCGATGAAGAGAAGAGTTGGTGTGGGCATGGCCGAGGGAATTATATAACATTGCTACGTTTTATAGATGTTAGTTCCGCGACCGCTTCTGAGCGCGCGAGTGGCGCAGGATTGCAGAGTTAAGGCGTGCTAGGCAGACTGCGGTGACGGAGGCGGCGGCGCTTCTTAGTCCAAAGCAGTTTTGCAGCGCAGCGTATTTGTATCCTTACCTTTGCCTTGTGTATCCACACCGATTCATCACGGACCTGTTTAAGATTGTAGACAGGTCAACCCAGCCGACCGCATCGGCTGTTAGGTGGTGCAGCAAACTCCGTACTATAACCGCGTTTTTCCTTGACAATTCTATAACTCTTTAGTAAACTACCTTCACTTTTGTGGCTTCTTCAAGGGCCTAGGGGCAACGCTGGCCACCGCCCCCGCCGCCCCAGACAATTCACTTAAAATCTAACTCGATCTAAAGGAGGAAGTACCCGTGTCTCAGAACCACGCTCCAATCCGAATAGCTTTACCCCGAGAAACCTACAGGGCTCTTGCCCACCGTCTCAACCTTGACCGCGCCAAGCTGGGCCTTCCTCCAGAAGACCCGAAGAACATGCCCTGGCTCTGCGCGGACGATGACAAAGCCGAAGAAGCCCGAGAGCAAGCCCAGCGCAACGCTGGAAACTACCTGGATCCTCCAGAGCTTCCCCCCGCCCCGCGTAGCTGCCACGCCGCTGCAAAGGCCAAAGTCGCTGAGCGCATCGCATCCGTCCCCGGCTTCGAACGCCATAGCCGCAAATGCCAAATCTGCCGCAGCCCCTATGTCGACTTCATTGAAGACAAATATCTCCGGTGGTATAGGTGCGACCTTGTCTGCCGTTTTTACCGCATCGGCGACACCGACACCCTCTACCGTCACGTTCGCGCGGCAGGCCTCGACACACTCCGCCGCCAGAACATCGGCGTCGTTGTCGAGAATTTCATCGAGCAATGGCCAAGCGTGAAAGTCAGCGCCTCCAACATACTCCACTCCATTCGCGCGCTTTCCTGCCTCGACGACAAAGGTCAGTGGACCGATCCGCCGCGCACCCACATCCTCGTCCGCGGCCAGAATCTCGCGGATACCCGCGCCTGCTCCTCCGACTCGGGCTTGCCCGACTCCGGCTTGCCCAATTCGGGCTTGCCCAACTCGGGCGCCACATCCACCACCGAACCTCATGAAGCTCGCCCCAGAGCCTCGGCGTCATCCACCCAGCAGTGCGGCCGCCACGATGAAAATTCGTCGGCGGATTCGGATCCTTCTCTAGCCACTAGCGACTCGTCACTCGCCAGTCACGCGGACCGCGCCTAATCGAGTTTCTATGGGGAATTAGAACATGCCTCAACTCACGGAAAACAAAGCGGAGAAGCCACTCCTAATCGAGTTTTTTCGCTGTTTTTCTCGGCCCTATGTCCGTTTCCGAACACACCGCGTCACCTTTGTAGGGGCAGGGCTTGCCCTGCCCGCGCGATGCAACGCATCGCGTCACCCAAGCCGCGGCCGCGGCCCTTCATGCTTCCGGATCAAACGAGGAGCGCCCCTACTCCGGTGTTACTTCTTCTTGGTCTTGGTGCGGGCGGCGGCGATGGGCGCGGCGGGTTCGGTCATGCGGACGGGGTCGAGGATTTCGCGCATGGTTTTTTCGTCGAGGAGCTTGCGTTCGAGGGCGATTTCCGTGACGGGCTTGCCGGTTTTCACGCTTTCCTTGGCGATTTCCGCCGCCGCCGCGTATCCGATATAAGGATTCAAGGCCGCGGCGATGGAAATCGTTGCATGGGCATAATAACGGCAGCGTTCCTCGTTGGCTTTGATTCCGTCGACGCATTTCTCGGCGAGCACGCGCATCGTATTCTTCAGAATCTCCGCGGAGTGCAGGACGTTCCACGCCATCGTCGGCATCATCACGTTCAATTCCAATTGGCCGGCCTGCACGGCGAGAGCGGTGGCAATGTCCGCGCCGACGGCCTGAAAACCGACCATCGCGGTCAGCTCGGCCATGACGGGGTTCACTTTCCCCGGCATGATGGACGAGCCCGGCTGCAGCGCCGGCAGAAGAATTTCAGCGAGGCCCGTGTTTGGCCCGCTCGAAAGCAGGCGCAGGTCGTTCGATATGCGAATCAGTTCGAGCGCCAGATTGCGCAGCGCGGACGACGCGGTGGACACAGAGAGATTCGATTGCATCGCGTAACGTAGATCTTCGGCAGGGACGAGCTTCTGTGCTGAAATCTGGCTGAGTTTCGCGACCACGAGCTTTTGATACTTCGGATGCGTATTAACGCCTGTGCCGACGGCCGATCCGCCCAGGCCAACTTCTCGCAGGAGCACCTGCGCGCCGCGGATGGCTTCACCCGCGCGATTGATTGCCGTCGCGTAGGCGCGAAACTCCTGCCCGAGGCGAATCGGAACCGCGTCCATCATGTGCGTGCGGCCCGATTTCAGGACGCGGTCGAACTCCTTGCCTTTGCGCGACAGGGAATTCTCCAGTTTGCCGCAAGCCGTGAGAACTTCGTCGAGCAGAAAAAGGGACGACAGGCGCATGGCGGTCGGAAAGACGTCGTTTGTGGATTGCCCAAAGTTAACGTGGTCGTTCGGATGGCACATCGAATAGTCGCCGCGTTTGCCGTCGAGCAATTCGATCGCGCGGTTCGCAATCACTTCGTTCGCATTCATGTGAAACGATACACCGGCGCCCGCTTGATAAACGTCGACGACAAATTGATCGTTCAATTTTCCGGAAATCACTTCATCAGCGGCGCGCATAATCGCGCGTGCGATCGGCGCCGAGACGAGGCCCAACTCTTCGTTCGCCCATGCGGCGGCCTTCTTGATGAAACCGATTGACCGAATCAGCGTTGCATTCGCGCGATAACCGCTGATTGGATAATTGTCGATCGCTCGCTGCGTTTGAATGCCGTAGTACGCGTCTTCGGGCACGCCTCTTTCGCCCAGCGAATCTTTCTCGATCCGTTCCTTCATTCGCATGACTCCCCGCACGCGTGAACGTCGGCGCATATCGCGTCGACCAGTCGCTTCGTTCGCGTGACTCCCAGCATCCTCGAATTCCGGATTATGCCGATTCGAATCCGTTCCTTCATTCGCAGCGCTCCAATCATTGTGAACTCGGTCGCAAGAATACCACACGCGCCGTTCGCCATTCGAATGTCAGTCGCGGTCCCGATGAGCGCGCGCGTTCCGATAATATATATTCGGGGCGCGCGCGAAACGTTGCTGACGGGAAGGCGAATGCACAGTCAGTGCGGCGCGGGTGGAGTAGCTGGCGAGAGGCGAATGCGACTGACGAGAGGCGAATGCGGGGGCAGTGCGGCGCGGGTGGAGTAGCTGACGGGAAAACGAATGCGTAGTCAGTGCGGCGCGGGGTGGAGTTG
>DASZCH010000187.1:0-24938 GCA_035943235.1 Candidatus Acidiferrales bacterium | reverse complement strand
GTGCGGTGGCCATTGGCATCTTTGCCGGCGGGGACAAAGTTGCGAAGAATGAAAAAGTCGGGCACTTCGGCTGGAGAAATCAGACCCATCAGGTAGAGATCAAGGTATGAGTATCCGGTCGCTGGCACATAATAGTCGTCGTCGAGTTGCGTATAGGTGCCGTCAAAGTTGTCCTGCCAAACGCCGCCACCCATGATGGATGCTTCCGTCGGCCGCACATAGGGAAACGGCACACGTGCCTGCAAACCCATGGCCCAATGCGTGGGACCGAGCGGAATCGTTTCGCCTCCCACTTTCGCCGAAACGAACGCGGCCCAGCGGTGACCCATTTCGTGTCCGATCTGCGACATCGCGTACATGTAGGGAGGCATTTTGCCGTTCTGCGAAATCTCGGCGAGCTGCTTTTCATAGAAGGTGATGTCGCGATCGTTTCCGATGGGCGCGTCGGGAGGCGGGTACTCCTGCATTTGGATGGAGCCGGAGTAGACGGGTTGAATGAAGCCCCATTGGAAGCGGCCCGCTGAGCAATAGGACGCGAGGCCGCGCTGCTCGGCGCCAATTCCGGTGACGGCAGGGCCGGTGGATCCCAGTGGGCCGTTGCTGGGCGTGCCTGCTTCCTGATTGTCGACGCGGAAGTCGGAATAGTAGGGAAGAAAGTCGAATTTGTCGCCGAGGGCCTTGATGACCGTGCACGCCAGGTCGTGGTCATTCGGCAATGCGTAATAGTGGAAAGCTTCATAGAGGATCGGGAATGGCCCGGCTTGCGGTTTCAGTGAGGAAAAATGCACTTCCGGATTGCGAATGCCGGTGAGTGCAACAACTTGCGGGGCGATCTGCGAAACAGGCTGCTGGGAATCTGGAGCAGAGGTGTCGGCAGAGACAGCAATTTGGCTCGCTCCACGAAGGACCGACGGAAGCATCCCTTGAATGGAGATGGCGTTGCCATTCGTCTCGACGCGGCGCGAGACGCCGGGGCCAAACGCAACGTATCGGGAGGCACGGCCGTTCGCGCGGTTGCGAGGCGCGAAGCCGAAGATTGCCCAGACTGCGTCGGCGTGCGCGCCGGCCGCTGGCTGGAGAGAAGGTTTGTGGGCGTTGAAGTAAACGCGATAGGCAATGCGGGAGAGGTCCGGATCGCCCTCGGGTAACACAGGACCGGAAGTCTCGAAGGTGACCTTCAAAAACAGGCCGTCAACAACGGAGAGCTTGACGTTCTCGAGATTGAGATTCGCCGCGGCGGTCGAGTTTTTGTTGCCGCTGAGAGTGGCGAGAGGCTTCTCTGCTTCGCCGGAAACGAGCGGATAAATGCCGACGATGGCGTCCTTTGCGGCGAGCTCCTGATAAGACATTTCGATCGCGCCGTCTTTGTGAAGCACAACCTGAAAGCGATTGACGGTCTTGGTCCACGTGAAATCCTGGATGTTGCCGTATGGTTCGGTTATGTCCCAGGTCACGACGACGCGGTCATCAAGTTCCTTAACGTAGCGGTCGCCGGACATGCGTGGCTTGAAAAAGACGCAGATTGCCGGAACCGTGTTGACCAAATTTCCCGCGCCTTCGGCCAATTGATCGAAACGGGCAATGGAGACTCCCCCCTGATCGCGCGGCGTGAACGCGGGATTCCCGCCGCCAAATGCACTTCTTGCCGGCGGGCCGAATCGAATCGAGCCGGTGACGCCGACGGAAAACGAATCCCACGTTTTGCCAGAAAACGGGAACGAGAAGTTATGCAGCGTGACCTTGGGGCTGGTAAGCTGCGGGCCGAAGTCAGCGTCCCAGCGCAGCGGAAGATTTTCGACGCGATAGCCTCCACCTCCGGGCGTGAAACGGAGGGTACGGTGAGCGAGGTCGAAGATGTTTTGCTGGCCCAGCACGCCCTTGTCCAGCTCCATGAGAATCAGGTTACCGTAGACAGAGACTTTGCCGATGGACTTGCCGGGCTGCTCCCGTTCTTGAGCATACGCAAACGATTTCGGCAAAAGAATGATGCCCAGTATCAGCAATATATGTAACGAATGACGGACGCGCGTCATGCGGCCTCCTTCAAGTAAGGGGCATTCTATTTATAAAATATCCAAAATGGAATGCGAATTTGCTGCCGCGAATCCATCGTACCTCCGTGCGTATGACAAGTTGCCATGGTAGGCGCTAATATCGAACGACGTGAAGACATATCATTGGATCGAGGACAGCATGTCATGGCGTGAACACATTAACGAACAAGGGTTCGCCATTATCGAAAACTTTCTGCCCGCCGGGAGTCTCGATCCACTGACCGAACAGCTTGCCGACGCAACGTTGCGCCGGAGCCGCGCTGGCATTCGACATGCTCTCGCACATGACGCAGTCGCTGCTTTGGCCCGGAGCCCCCAATTGCTCGGCTTGGCAGAGCAGATTCTCGGCGGTTCTGCGATTCCGTTTCATGCAACATTGTTCGACAAATCGCCGAAGGCAAACTGGCTGGTTACCTGGCACCAAGACACGGCTTTGCCGCTCCGATCTCGGCAGGACACACCAGGTTGGGGACCGTGGTCGGTGAAAGACGGAGTGATTTACGCCCATGCACCAGCGCTTGTGCTCAGTCGGGTGCTGGCGTTGCGTGTCCATCTCGACGACTCGACGGAACAAAATGGGCCGCTGCGTGTCCTCCCTCGAACGCACAAGCTCGACGTGCTAAGCGACCGCGCAATCCATAAGCTTGCTGGGGACGTACCGCCGACCACGTGCCTGGTGTCGCGAGGCGGGATTTTAGCGATGAGGCCGTTGCTGGTCCACGCGTCTTCGAAATCGCAGATCGAGGTGCCGAGGCGCGTTTTACACATTGAGTATGCCGCGTCACTAGGGATTGCGGAGGGGCTTGAATTGGCCATAGCGTGAGATCGGCAATCCACTGATACGCCCACGCCAAGTGTGCTTTGACTTGAGCGCGCGCCGGTGTAGACTCTTTCTCAAATTCTCGTGTTTCGCGCTCCCGGGTGCGGAGACCCATCCGCAAATCACGGCTCGGGAAAAAATCGAAGGAGACTCCCATGGCAAATCCGGTAAAAGCGGTTCCCGAAGGTCAGCCCACGATTACACCTTCACTGACCTGCAAGAACGCCGCTCAGGCAATCGAGTTTTACAAGACGACATTCGACGCGAAAGAACTGATGCGCATGGAAACACCTGGCGGTTCGACCGGCCATTGCGAATTGCTCATCGGCAATTCAAAAATCATGCTGGCCGACGAATTTCCCGGCATGTCCGCCGCGCCGGCGGGCTGCAAGGGACATTCCTTCTATGTTTACGTTCAGGATTGCGATGCAGTGTTCAACCGCGCCGTCGCCGCTGGAGCGAAAGTCGCCATGCCGCTGACAGACCAGTTCTGGGGTGATCGCTACGGAACGTTTACGGACCCCTTCGGCCATAACTGGGCGTCGCCACGCACATTGAGGACGTGGCGCCGGAAGAGATGGAGCGGCGCTCGAAGGAATGGATGGCCAAGGCGGCGGGGCAAGGTCACTAAAATCGCGGAGCTCTTGCTGGAACTTCGCCCTGATCGTGCGACAGGGGCGGCTTCACGCCGCCCGTCTTTCGGGGCTACCGAGTAGGCCAGACAAACCTGCTCCTACACAAAGCACGAGGAGGCTAGGCGGTGGCGTCGATGCTGGCGCGGACTTGCTGCCAGCGGCGCGGACGGCGTTTTGGGTCGAGGATTTTTTTGCGCAGACGAATCGACTTCGGCGTGATCTCGACGAATTCGTCGTCGGTGATGAACTCGATGGCCATTTCGAGAGTGAGCACGCGATGCGGGACGAGCCGGATGGCCTCGTCGGCACTCGACGACCGCATGTTCGTTTGTTTTTTCTCTTTCGTGACGTTCACGTCCATGTCCGCTTCGCGCGCATTTTCGCCGACGATCATTCCTTCGTAGACTTCCACGGCCGGGCCGACAAAAAGTTCGCCGCGCTCCTGCAAATTCCACAGCGCGAATGCCGTGGTTTTGCCCGCGCGATCCGCGACCAACGCTCCTGTGTTCCGCGACGCAAGTTCGCCGGCGTATTCCGTCCAACCATCGAAGAGCGAGTGAAGCAGCGCCGTGCCGCGCGTATCCGTCAAGAGCTGACCGCGCAAACCAATCAGGCCGCGCGAGGGAATCTTGAATTCCATGCGCACGCGTCCCGAGCCGTGATTCACCATTTTCGCGAGTTCGGCGCGACGGCTTCCCAACGTTTCCATCACCACGCCAACGAACGTCTCGGGACAATCGACGACCAGCAGCTCAACCGGCTCGAGCCGCCGCCCATTTTCCGTCCGCACCACGATTTCCGGCTTGCCCACCATCAGCTCGTAGCCTTCGCGGCGCATCGTTTCAATCAGAATTGCGAGCTGCAGTTCGCCGCGTCCAAGCACGCGAAACGCGTCGGTCGTCTCCGAATCTTCAACGCGAATGGAAACGTTGGTGAGCAATTCCTTCTGCAGACGCGCGCGAATATCGCGCGAAGTAACGAATTGCCCTTCGCGGCCCGCCAACGGAGAGGTGTTCACCGTGAAAATCATCGCCAGGGTCGGCTCGTCAATCACCAGAGGCTCACACGGCGCGGGACTTTCGAGGTCCGTAATCGTTTCGCCGATCTGAATGCCGTCGAAGCCCGCAATGGCCACAATGTCGCCGGCAGCCACTTCGTCCGCTTCGTCGCGCTCGAGGCCCCGAAACGTGAACAGTTTCGTGATGACTGTGGGCAACATGTCGCCCTGAAGTTTCGCGATACCTACCTCGGAGCCGCGACGCAGCGTGCCGCTGAACACGCGGCCAATCGCGATGCGTCCTAGGAAATCGCTGTAATCGAGATTCGTCACCTGAACTTGCAACGGTCCCGCCGGATCGCCCGAGGGCCGGGGAATCGCCGAAACAATTGCTTCGAAGAGCGGCTGAAGATTCGTCGAGCCATCATCCAACTTGCGATGCGCGACTCCAGTCTTCGCGTTGGTATAGAGCACGGGAAATGAAAGTTGATCTTCCGTGGCGTCGAGGTCGATGAATAAATCGTAGATCTCGTCGAGCACTTCCTTGGCGCGCGCGTCGGAGCGGTCAATTTTATTCAGCACAATGATCGGCGGAAGATGCGCCTGCAATGCCTTCTGCAGGACGTAACGCGTTTGCGGCAGCGGGCCTTCGCTGGCGTCAACGAGAAGAAGCACGCCGTCAACCATGCGCAGCGCGCGCTCCACTTCGCCGCCGAAATCGCTGTGGCCGGGCGTGTCGACGATATTGATTTTCGTGTCGTGATAAAAGAGAGCGGTATTCTTGGCGAGAATCGTAATGCCGCGCTCGCGCTCCAAATCGTTTGAATCCATCACGCGCTCCACAACCACTTGATTCGCGCGGAAAATGCCGCTCTGCCTGAGCATGGCGTCAACGAGCGTCGTTTTGCCGTGATCGACGTGAGCAATAATTGCGATGTTGCGAATCGGCTGCGCCATCCTGGAATCCTTCTCCTTGGTGCCAAGAACTCAGTATTAATGATTTAGAAGCTGCCGCAAAATTGACGGAGGGCTTCGCTTTACTTCGCTTTCGTATAAACGCAGGGCCTCGCGCAATTCGCGAAGCTTGGCAGGGTGTTGGCAAATCGAATTCGGGGAATGTGTTACGTGCCCGCAAACTGCGTTGCCGCTGTTCCCACTGCACCATCAAAAATAGCATAAAAACGAGCGAGAATGCGGGCAATATCCGCCGCAGGTGCGAACAAGGAAGCCCGGCAGCCGCACAACGAGCTACGGTCGTCTAGGCCGGTGACCGTCGAGAGAGTGTGTTTCCACCGGGGAGCGGGGCTTCATCGACAGTTTCATCGTTGAACATTTCAACGCGGTTGCGTCCGAGTTCTTTTGCGCGGCAAAGGGCTATGTTCAATGACCGCAGTACGGACTGGGAAGTGTGGAATTCATCCGGCATTGCAGAGAACGCGCCGAGACTGGCCGTCAACGAAACGCCTCCCGGATTTGTTTTGAGCGGTAAGGCAGCGACAATCTTGCGAATCCGTTCAGCTTTGTTGCGCACCGCCGAAGCGTCGCAACCTGGCAGCAGGATTAGAAATTCCTCGCCTCCAGATCGTCCGGCAACATCATATATGCGGATAGAGGACAAAATGCTGAGCGCGGCCTCGCGCAATACTTCGTCTCCCGCAAGCTGTCCTAGAGAATCGTTGATGCTTCTAAAACGGTCGAGGTCAACGAGGATCAAGCCCAAAGGTCTGCCCTCACGGTTCGCGCGGCTCAACTCGCGTTCGAGCATATCGATCGCGGCTCCGCGGCTCCACGTGCCCGTCAGCAAATCGTGCGTCGATTTGAATTTGACCAGTTCCCGCGCTTGAATAAGATCCGCCTGCATTTGCAAAATCCGTCCGCCAATGCGGATGCGAGCGCGCAATGCCGGCGCGTTGCACGGTTTCGCCAAATAATCATCCGCTCCCGACTCCAAGCCCTCAAGAACATCCTGTTGATCGTGGCGCACCGTCAGCAAAATGACGTATGTGTATGGTTCACCAACCCTGGCGCGCAGTTTCCGGCACACTTCCACGCCGCTCAAGCCGGGCATCATCCAATCCATCAGAACCAACCGGGGAGCTTCCGGCGCCTGAAGAGCGGCCCAAGCCGAAGTTCCATCGCGCGCGACCTCAACTTCATAACCCCACTTATCCAACAACGGCAAGAGCAGCAGACGCGAAACGGGATCATCATCAACGAGCAGAATTTTCATTCGCAAGCTCCGGCGAGAAGGGCTGAACAGATTCGAAGAGCACGACAATGCCCACGTGTGCGGGTTCGCTCACTTCTTTAATATCGGGAAATCAATGGTATAGGAGGGCGATAGGCAAGCGGCGATGAGTTTGCAGTTCGAGGATGTACCAAGAGAAGAGCATGTTCCGCAGTGGAACACAAACAGCCCACTAGCAAGGATTGCGATCGGCGACGAAACACAGAACGCTCCGTCGCCGCAAACAATCAGGGCATCGCTGCCATGGCTCGCCTATGGCCTACGTAATTCGTTCCTAGTGCGCGTAGCTCGAATTAATGAAGTTGTCCACATCGCGATGCAGCTTGTGATGCGCCTTTTCATCGATGTAGACCATGTGGCCCGCGTCGTAATAGGCGAAGCTGATGTTCTTGCGCACCGACGGCTCGAGATCCATGTGAGACACCGTCTCCTCGATGCCATTGAACGGCGTCGCCAAATCGTAGTATCCGCAAACGACGAGAACTTTGAGCGTGCTCTCCTCGGTCATGGCGGAGCGCAAAACTTCAGCGACTTGATCGAGAGCCTGGCGATCCCACGGGCGGACATTGGCAGAGACGGTGTAATACTGGTCGCTGTCCCACTTCAAATCGCGGCGCACATAGTCCTGAAATGTGGCCACGAAGGCGCCGAGATAGGACGCTTCGCTCGGATCGTACTCCGGGCGCTCGCCGGCGGCGTCGCGATTCATTCCAGTGAAGCGCGAATCGAGCCGGCCGACGATGAGACGCTTATTGCGCATCAGTTCCGCGAACCACCGGAAAGTGCTGACGCGCAGGTTGGAGTCTTCGATGTACTTTGGTGAAAGCGCCGTCAAGCGCGCCATATCTTTCACCACTTTTTCTTTCTCTTCCGGCGACAGTTGATCGCCCTTCGCCAGCGCTTGCGCATATTCGCCGTGTGCGAATTCGCGCGCCTGTTGCGCCACTTGATCGACGCTTTCGCTTTCCAATTCGGGCGCCAGCAAATGGTGATACCAGGCGGAAGTCACGTACGTCGGGAGATAAAATTCCGAACGGTCATCGGCGCCCCAGGACGCAAAAGCCATAGTGGAGACGAGAACGATTCCGTTCAGGTACATCGAATGGCGATGCTCCAGGACGCCCGCGAGTTCGGCGGAGCGCGTGGTGCCGTAGCTTTCGCCGATCAGGTATTTCGGCGAATCCCAGCGTTCATTGCGGGTGATGTACTGGTAGATGAAATCGGAGAAAATCTCCGCGTCTTGAACAACGCCATAGAACTGCGCGGGCTTCTGTCCTGGAACAGGGCGGGAGTAGCCAGTGGAAACGGCGTCAACGAAGACAAGATCCGTCGCGTCGAGGAACGAATCCTCGTTGTCCGTGATCGTGTATGGCGCGGCCATGCCGTGACCATCCGGCGTCAGCGCCACGCGTTCTGGCCCCATGCCCATATGGGTGAAAAGTGAAGCAGAGCCGGGACCGCCGTTGTAAACGAACGCGACGGGGCGCTTGGACACGTCCGACATGCCGTCTTTCGTGTACGCCACGTAGAAGAACGTAGCCTTCGGATTGCCGTCATCGTCCTTGATCACGTACGTGCCTGCCGTGGCCGTGTAATTGATCTCCTGGCCGCCGACACGCGCACTGTGATGAGTCACTTCCGTCTTTTCCACCGGCGGCGGTGGAGGTGGACGGCGCACAGTCTCTTTTTCGTTCTGCTCTTCAGTTTGGGGCTGCGTCATCCCAGGTGTTGCGCGCTGGCCGGGGCGTTGCTGCTCGCCCGGACGTCTCTGCTGCGCAACAACCGTGAACGACATCGCGAAAACAGCCAGTGTTCCAACAATAATGCGGCTTAGTCTCATAGCATCCTCTCCCCTGACACGAGCGGTTTGATCACAAATTCCGCCCAGCGGGATTTTCTTATTAGGGAACATGCTCTGAGACGTGCGAGCGGCAACGACAGTTTCATGCGAACGCGGTAAATTCAGGCGAGTCTGAGGTTATCGTTTCAATCGAATTCCGATTGGTTGGCGAGCGGATTCCTGACGAGCGGATTCCGGTGCGGCCATTATGGTCGCACCGAATCGCGGCATCTTCTATGCTGAGATCAGATCGCTCTGCGGCGCGGCTGGAAGAATATCGGCCGCCAGGGTAGCGTCCGGTAATACCGCCGTCTTCGCTCGGCGAATCTGTCGCGCGAGTCCCAGCTTTTTCAAAGTCCAAATGCCGTACCAATTCAAATCAACTTCATACCACCGCAGCCCGTGACGCGCCGAAGTGGGATGGGCATGATGGTTGTTATGCCAGCCCTCGCCAAAAGTGAGCAACGCGACCCACCAATTATTCGTCGAATGATCGCGTGTGGCAAACCGGCGCGAGCCCCAGACATGTGTCGCCGAATTCACCAGCCACGTAGCATGCAGGCCAACCACGGTGCGGAGGAAGACTCCCCACAGCAGGAATGGAAGGCCCCCGAGGGCGAACAGCACGACGCCCAGAACGATCATCGGAACGTAATTGTATTTAGTGATCCAAACCTGAAATTTGTCTTTCGCCAGGTCGGGCACATAACGAGCCAGTGTCGATGTGTCGTGATGCATCGACTTGCCCACTAAAATCCAACCCACGTGCGCCCACCACTTGCCATCGAGAGGGGAATGCGGATCCCCTTCGCGATCTGAAAATTGATGGTGAATCCGGTGCGTGGCTACCCAGAAAATCGGGCCGCCTTCCAGCGCGAGGGTCGCGCACACCGTCAAAAAGTATTCCACCCATTTTGGAGTCTTGTAAGCGCGGTGCGTCAGCAGCCGGTGATAACACATGCCGACACCAAGGCTCCCGGAAACCCACCACAGAAAAAGTGCGACAAAGAAAGCCTTCCACGTAAAGAAGAAGAGGGCCCCAATCGCACCCAAATGAAATAAGACCATAAAAGAAGAAGTCACCCAGTTAATGTCCCTCTCACCGGGTTGTCTCCGTTGCAGATTATCGAGTTCCATTGATTGTCCTTCCCTATTTTCTTCCCGTCATCACCGGCCTTCTAAAACGCGCCTTTCAGCGCGCGCCGCAAAAACTCGCTGCATCCAAGATTGCGCCGGGTCGCGGCGGCAGGAGCCACGACACGTTAGAAATTCCGAAACTGCCGCAAACAACTCAGCGGAGATTCAAGCCAAACTGTGGAATTCACTCGAGCGAGTGTACTACGTCCTGGATGAATCGCTGATGCGATTGGATCTCTCCCTTAGACACTCTACCTTGACACAGGACGAATAGCTGTTCAATACCGGACATGCATTCGCACGCTCGTAAGATTACTAGCACCTAAGGACAGGTCCGCTTACGCGCTCTTTGTGTGTCCCCACTTCGCCCATTTGGACGTATCCGGAGTGCGGAGATTCGGCGTTCCTGTTCTGGGGCTTTTCAGGGTTCCAACGTGTTCTGTTGGCTAAAATGAATCGCCTTGTGGGTTGGATGCTTAGCGGGATGCTACTGTTGGCTACTTCTCGGCAGGTGGCCGGAATATGCGCAGTGTTACGCACTTTCCTGGAACTTGGCTGATGACTCGGAATGGGAAAACCGTTCGTCTGACTTGAACTCTTCGGCGATTACGACCGCGATGTTCAGGTGTGGCTTGACTCCGCGGCGCGATTCGTGCCGTTCGCCGCGCGAGCTCTCTGAATCCGTCCAGCCAACTGCTCGCGTCTTCCGTTCATCACGTACAAGTCATCTTCCGTCAGCTTCCCCCAATGCTCCTTGATCTTACCCTTATAAAATTTCCACGAACCTTCCACGCGGTTCCAGTCCATGTTTGACCTCCATCTTTTTTAGATATCATTCGCGTGTGCGAGGTGACATTCCGGTTCGGGAGTTTCCGTGGAGCGGCATCCAATTGTCATGGTGAATGGGCCGATCAAATGGCGAAGAGAATGCTCAGGCTAACTGGCTGGGAACCTCGGCGATCAGCACGCGGTCGCGCCCTTCTTGTTTCGCTCGAAGCAAAGCCCCATCAGCCGCGGCAAGCAAATCATTGGCTGTTATTCCATGTTCCGGGGATGCCGCCACGCCGAGCGATACAGTCACTTTGCCTAGCACAATGTCCCGATGCTTTATGGAGACTTGTTGAAACGCACTCCTGAGCTCTTCGGCGCGGCGGCGCGTGTCCTCCAGGGAAGATTCGGGCAGAACCAACATGAATTCTTCTCCGCCATAACGGCATGCCAGATCGCCGCGGCGGATGAATTTCGCCAGGTAATCTCCCAACTCCCGGAGGACGGTATCGCCAGCATCGTGACCGAACGTGTCGTTGAACTTCTTGAACCGGTCCACATCTAACATGATGACGCCGAGGCTCCGCTTCTTGCGAACGGCGCGGGACACCTCACGCTCGAGGGATTCGTCCAGGTAACGCCGGTTGAACAGCCCCGTAAGCGGATCGCGAATCGATTGATAACTGAGCTTCTCGCGGAGTTTCAGGTTGGCGAAAGAAAGTGCGGCCTGTTCGCCCACGGAGACGGCCAGCTTCACGTTGAATTCGGAAATCGATTCCCGAGCCCCAGAAGCACCGTTGACGTCCGCTACAAGACAGAGAATGCCGAGGGTTTCGCCGTGAGCCATTAGAGGCGCGCACACGCTGGGCTGACGCGATTCCGCCCCCAGATGACCGCAACGCACGGCGCCGGCACCGCTTTTGGATTGATGTAAGCGTCCCCGCCGAAGGGCCCAGCAGTCATGAGGGCCAAAAACCCGTTCCACGGGTAAGTTTCCGCCCCAACTCGTCACAGCCTCCAAAATATTCCGCGATGCGCTGTACATGA
This sequence comes from Candidatus Acidiferrales bacterium, assembly GCA_035943235.1. Classification (GTDB taxonomy): domain Bacteria; phylum Acidobacteriota; class Terriglobia; order Acidiferrales; family UBA7541; genus DAHUXN01. The sequence goes on along the minus strand of DASZCH010000187.1, from coordinate 13,392 downwards.
GCATGGATCCTGAGAACCCGGGAAAAAGCTTCTCGGCCGACGAAGTGATTACGCCTGACGCCTCCTCCAGAGTGAGACAAGATTGCAGCAAATCAGCCATTTCGCTCAATGCGCCCGCTTCCCTGTTTCGCGACTCTAGCTCGCCCATTGAAGTTTTGAGTTTTTCGTGCGCCTCTGATAACTCATCTTGCGCCTCGGCGCGTTCCGCAATCATTTTCGTCAGATTATCGGCCACGAGGTTGAAGGAACCGGCCAGTTCGCCAAGTTCGTCCTTTGCATGCGAGGGAATTCTGGAATCGAGCTTACCGTTGCCGAGTTGCAACGCGGCGTCGCGAAGTTGCTGAATCGGAGCGATCACGGCGCGAGAAACCGCTGCCAACAATAAAGCGGCGGCTACAAGCCCAAGCAGAACGATCAAGATCGACCCTCTATAAGAATCTTTGAGTGAGGTTTCGATGTTTCGACGATATTGATCCTCTCCCTGGTTATTCACATTTATCAGGTCCAGCACGGTCTTGCTCAGTTCGTCGCGCACCTCCGGTTCCATGGTTTTTTGAACGAATTCATCTTCTCTCGGGAGACTTTTGTCCGATAATCGGAGAAATTGTTCGGCGTTCCCCTTGAGCGTCGGAAACGAATCAGCCAGATCTTTCAGATATTGTGTTTCATTCTCTTCGATCAAATCGGGAGAGGCCCCGCGTCCGGCCGTCAAACCCTCCTGGACTTGTTGCTTCTGTAGTTTAGCGAGCGTGCTCAAGTCCGTTCCATATTTTGCGACTTCCGATAGAACGGCGCTGTTTGCAAGCGTGCGTTGACGCCGGGCGTCTTCTTTATCACCGCCTTCGGCCTTGATTCGATAGCTCTCGGCAAGAGACTCTTCCATGGCGGACCCAATCGCCATCAGATCGCTTCGAAGGTTTTGAGCGATCACCGCTTGTTCTGCTTCGGACTCGTTCATTCGGAGCGCAAAGGAAATACGAGGATTGCCGACAAGCGCCACGTATGCCACGATTGGCGAGAACAGCGAAACAATCAGCAGCACCGACAAAAGTTTGGTTCTAACCTTCATTGATCCTCTTGCTACAAAGGCTTTTCGTTCCCGGGGCGGGCGGATTTTCCACCCAACCGCGCCCGCGAGCTTCTTCAGTAGCTTATTTCAAACTTGGTTACTAACAGTTTTAGATTGTAGAACTCAATGCGACGCGGCGATACAGCGGGATGCGTAAGATGTTCCATGCCGAACCAGCGAGGGATTCCACTCCGGATGAAATGCCCGACGGAGCATTGCGAAACAACCGTTCTTTTCGTGCGCGTGTGAACCTAGCGCTGTAGCCGGACTGGGGGCAGCCCAGTAAATGCAAAACGTCCTCGCGGGTCACTTCGTTGGATAATTCCGGGCTAGCGCAATCGGGTATATGCTTTGGGTGTTTTTCTGGCTGCGGCCGACGGAAATATGGGAACAATATGACGTCGAATTGTTGGCGGAGGCGATGACTTCATGAAGAGACTGTCCCTGTGTTGCATAATTCTGCTAATTGCGTTGCCGGCGAAAGCATCCGACCTCCAGAAAAAAATCGAGGCGCTGGCTGCGTCGTATCACGGCCACGTAGCCTTGTACGCGAAAAACCTAACCACCGGTGAAACTGTTTCACTCGATCCGGCGCGTCCCGTGCAGACGGCTTCCGTTATCAAGCTGCCGCTCATGCTGCAAACCTTTGAGCAGGTGAAAGCCGGGAAATTGAACCTCTCGGCGCCCGTTGTGCTGACGAAAGATAATCAGGTTCCGGGCTCCGGCATCCTCCAACTAATGGATCCGGGACTCACGCTGACCCTGAAAGACGCCGTCACTCTCATGATGGCGCTGAGCGACAACACCGCCACGAATATGGTCATCGACGTCGTCGGTCTCCGACCGACCAACGAAATGCTGGCTCGCATGGGTCTGAAGAACACTTATTTCTACAAGAAAGTTTTCAAGCCGGCGGAAGGCCCGATGCCTCCCGATCAAAAACAGTTCGGCCTCGGCAAGACGACGGCCGAGGAGATGGCAAGCGTCATGGAGAGTATCTATCGCTGCAAAATGGGGGACCGCGATCTCTGCCTTCAGATGATCACCATCATGCGCAACCAGCAATACCGCGCGATGCTGCCGCGCTACCTCCAACAAGCCGACGCGAGCGAAGACCTTTCGCCGATCGCTGACAAAATCGGGGCTCTCAACGATGTGCGCAACGATGTGGCGCTGGTCTACACGCAACGCGGCCCTGTCATCATTTCTATCTTCACGTATGACAACGAGGATAAATCCTGGACTCCCGAAAATAAGGCTGAGATATTGATCGGACGCCTGGCGCAAGTCATTGTGAACACATGGTCACCAGAAGGTTTGGCGGCGAAAGTTACGAACCCGGTCGAAACTAGCAAATAAGGGTTTCCGATTGGTTCGAAAGGCCCCGACTGCTAAGATTGAACAGTTCAGACCACGCAAATTCAGGAATAAGAATTTAGGGGCGTAGCTCAGTGGTAGAGCAGCGGCCTTTTAAGCCGAAGGTCGTGGGTTCGATCCCCACCGCCCCTACCAACCATCCTTTCATTCTACGGAACGTCTTGATTAGTTAACGGTAAAGACATTTTCTAGCGTGTAGGTTGATCGATCAGGATTGGTAAGAGTGACAGACACCGAGCCGCTTGAAAGCGATGCTGGGACAGTCGCCTGCAAAGTATTGGCGTCAACGAATGTCACGGTGGCAGCCGTCCCGTTGAACGTAGCTGCCGTTGCCTGCGTGAATCCGCTGCCGCGAACAGTGATCGTGGTTCCCGCCGCTCCGGTATTCGGCGTCACATAGCCGATTGAAAGGGGAACTACGTCGAGAGTAACGATCGTCAATCCGGTCTTCGTGATAAGGAAGACTTTTTGTCCAGTAGAGTCAACTGCCATGGCGTTCGGCAGACCGGTAGGTACCGGAAATTGTTGTGTAAGGAGAACCCGCTCGCGCAGCTGGTTACGTCGCACGTCATAGATATCCACGGCACTCTCGGAAGACCTGGCACCCCCCGTCGGGATGCTCAGCGTAACAGGCACATAGACAAGGCTTCCCGCGAGGTTTAGTTTCATACCGGAAACGGCGGGCACTGCGTCCAGGTATTGCGGCAGCCCAGTATGTGAAAGAAAATTGGTGGACGGATCGAAGCAATCAACTACTGTACTAACGAAGTCCATACCACCTGTTACGTCCGTAGCCATGACATTGCCGTCGCCTGATACTGTAGCATCGGACCCTCCCGCCGCGTGCTCCGTCGTCCACATACCGGTCGCCGCCGTCCACGCGTACATCCCTCCGCCTTGACCGCTATTTATATACCCTAAGACCGTCGAGCCATTGCTAGCTGCCACAACGGTTGCGGGCAATCCCAGAAACTCGTTGAACCCTTGGATTGTTACAGGGCTCACTTGCAAGGTCGAAAGATTCAATTGATATACGTTCAGATTTCCGCCTAGGTCGACATCAGCCATTGCTGTAGACACAAACGCTAAGCCGGTGCTAGTCGCCGCGACCGAACTAGGCCCAACATTTCCTGGCGAGACGATAGGCGCTACGGTAGCGGCAGAGGGATTATCCGGGTTGATGATCGCGACGCTGCCATCCACGGCGTTGGCAGCGAGCAACCGAGAATCGTCAGGCGTGAGCGCAAGCCAGACAATTTGGCGCTTGCCGGTGATGGATGGCGGCGTAACGGAAGTGAGAAAACTATCGCTAGACAGTGAGAAGACGTCGATGTGATCGCCCGTATCCAGGTAGAGCTGTTGCCGGGAAGGATCATACAACACGAAGCTAAATGTGTCCGTCGATGTAATCTCCTGCACATTCTGGACATAATGCAGTCCGTCAGGAAGCGTCGCCGTACCGGCGGGCGACGTGACACTGACATTAGTTGCTCCCGGTGCGCCAGGCGGAACAGTTATGCGAACATGGTCAACAGGGAACGGATATCCGAACGAATATTCTGCGGGGAAGAGCACACTCTCCACGATGGGAGCCGATTGGCCATTGATCTGCACTTGGGTCGTCGTATTCGTAAGATCTGAAGAATAGCCATACCCGAAGAAATCCGCGGTGACGGCACCCGACGGAGGTGCAGCAAGAATTGGTGATGGCACAGACACAGCTCCATAAGTAAATCCATCGGGAATATTTCCCTCCGTGCCATTGGGAGAAATAATCTTCACATCTACTGGGCCGGCCTCCGAAGAAGGGGGCGCGGTTGCTTGTACCCCGCCATTATTCAGTGAGGGGTTGAGACCATTGAGATTGCCAAACCAAACGTTAGGAACTGAAGAGAAAGCCTGTGTGCTGATTGTAACTTGCGTCGAAGCGGTTTGCGGCCCTTCCGCTGGAGTCGCGATGATGGCTAAGTCGGCGGAATCAGATGTCAGAATATTCTGGAAAAATGTGGTGTCGTCGAGCGCCACGCCGTGGTCACCTGCACCGTAAAGCATGCCGGTTGAGTCGGACGCCATCGGTGTTTCGACGATGAGTGGAGGTTCCCGACGAACGTATGCAATGTTACTGGCATATGCAGGGGCTTGGCCGATCAGTTGAAATGTCATGGTGTCGATGGTGGAGATGAGTGGCTGGTTTCCAATCGTTGACACAATATAGAGCTCGCTCCCGTCAGGGCTATACTGCATTCCCGTAATGAGCCCGTCGACGGGCGCCTGCCCAAGCGTATTCAATTGGCCGTCGAGGAAGAACACTCCCTCAAGTTTCACCGCCACGGCGAATTGATTGTCGTTGGGGCTGGCAGCCAGAGCATAGGCGTTGTCCCTGTACGTCAGAGTAGCTGTGAAGCCGTTCGTCACTGAACTATAAACGCCGATCGTAGTAGGAAGCGTGTCGGTGGAGAAGAGAGCAAGCGTGCCGTCCTCCGCGCGAACGCCGATTGTGTCCTGACCAGCGCTAAAGTTTGTGGGGGACAGTTGCGTGAGTTGTCTTGTCGTCGGATTCCATTCTAGCAGACCGCTCAGCAGTACGTCGCCGTTGGCCATTATCATCGGTGACCCGGGCGAGACGAACTGCGTTGAACAAGTACAAGATGGCAGAATGCTGCGCTGAACGATTTGCTGCGACGAGGTGTCAATCCAAGCGACTTGCTGCGTGGCTCCAGTAACCAAAATGCGCGAGCCGTCCGGGCTGAGCGAAAGACCAGTTGCGTCGGGAACCAGTACTTGACGTACCACTTGGGCAGTCGAAGGATCGATAACGTCGACGGCGGCGAGGTCAGGGAGCGCTGCATAAATGAGCTTGTGAACAGAATCGAAAATGATCGACGATGGGGTGTTATACGTAGCAACAAAATTAGTGCGATTGCCTGGAAGACTGCCCGGAGGCGGAGCAACTGTAAAGGCGAAGTTGGCGGATGCCACCGCCCCATCGGAGGTGCGAGTAGCAGTCAGCTGTGCCGTGACATTTTGATCGAGCATCGCTGTCGACGTAGCCGTGAAGATCACCGATGATTGGTTCACGTACGCTGGCAACGGGTTTTGCGCGAAGCTCGCGGTGACACCAGCGGGAAGTCCGGTAGCGCTCAATGTTACAGAATAATTTGTTGCACCAGCGCCGGTGGACAGATTAAAGATTCCGGAGAGCGAACCGCCTTGCGTCACGACAAGGCTGGAAAAAGGCAGGCTCAGGCTAAAGCTAGCCAGGGGCTGGATGGTGAGCGAGACGGGCACGCGGGAACTTAAACTGCCGCTAGTTGCCTGCAGGGTCAGCGGATAGGTGCCGTCCGCGACATTTGCGCCTGCCGTGATGGTTAACGTGGTTCCCGCAGCAGGTAGCGTAAAGGGAGAATCGGGCGAAGTCGTTACTCCTGAGGGCAGCCCTGACACGCTGACAATTACAGTTCCGGAGAATCCATTTTCGGGCACCAGCGCCAGCCCAACCTGCGCCTTTGTGTTGGTAGAAATTGAAATCGACGAGGGGCTGGCGTTGATTGTGAAAGAGGGGGACGGAGGAGCGCTATTAGCTTGTGATCCACCGCCGCATCCAGAGACAGCGATCAGCACAAGAAGAAGCGCGCCTAAACAAACGAGGAACGATCTTCCGCGGGAATGCCGCATCACACTGGCTGGCTGGGTTGCCAATCACATGTCCGTTCGTCAGCAGTAAAGCCGGTATCTAGGATGTATCTTGCCATGCTTGTTTGCATTGTCAAGGTGCTTAGTTTTGTTCCATTTGTTCTAACTGGGGATGGCTGCAACGTCGCGAATCTTGGGGGGCTTAAGCTTGCGCCAGCAGAGCTCCGAACACGCCGAGACGCCGATGGAGATCCGTGCGGTGCGCGGCGACCAGCCGGACCTGCACAAGAAACAGGAGAAACCAAAGCGTCATCACCAAGCCGTGAACATGCAACAGAAGAGCAAGGCTCCGAGTGCCGAAAAACTCCTTTAGGTAGTACGTGCGAGCGAACCCGGCGAAGACGACGAGAGCAGCTGCGACGGCAACCCATGTGTAGAAGCGGCGGTCGACAACGCTGCTTCTTGCTTTTAGGTCAATATTCATCGGCTCACCAACCACGTCGCGAAGTTAAGCCAAACATGAGTGCTGCCGATGATCATAAATATGGGGAGGGACGACAAAAGCACGAGCCCACCCCAAGCGAATCCGGGATGCAGACGTCGGTGTTTGATGGTGTCATATAGAATGCACACGACCGGAGTGATCTCTGTAAAACCGACCATGCCCCACAAGCCGCCCGCATGAAGAAAATGTAGAGGGATGCGTTCGATAAGGCGTCCGACTCCCGGAAGAAGGAGACCGCAGGAAGCGAGAACCATCAGGCGCTTGTGGATGCCAGGACGGCGACGAAAATAAAGTGCCGCGGCGACGAGGAAAGCGAACGTTAAGCTACTCCCCAAGTCCAAAGCGAATGGGCGAAGGTTATGACTTGCGAACGAAGCCGGGTTCGCCAGATAGCTTCGCCTGCCCGCGTGAATTGACACTCCCATCGCCATGCAAGCCGCAAGTGGGGCCAGTACCGCTCCGAAAATACCCAACCGACGATGCAGATCGACGCGATGCCGCGCAATCAGGCGTACTTGGATGAAAAACAACGCGAACCACAATGTGAAAATCAGTCCGTGCAGATGCAGAAGCAATGGAAGCGCAGGAGTGCCGAACAGTGCCTTCAAGTAGTAAGTCCGCGCAAAACCGGCAAAAACAATCAGGAATGTGGCAACGGCAACCCAGGTGTAAAAGTTGCCGCGTGATTTAACTGGATTCGTCGGTGCGCTTGAGTTCACGGGGATTTCTTTCCGCAGATCATACTCACCGCTTTTCCTGCAGGAGTTCCACGGTGCGCTTCGGATCAATCAAATGGCGGCGACCATCCGCGCTCGTCGTCGCGCCATCGCGGATTAGTTTGATCGCTTGTTCTGGCGTCAGCGAAGGATCAAGAGCGAACAGTTTGGCGGCAAGGTTTGCCACCTGCGGAGCAGCCATGGACGTGCCCCACATCCTCAGTCGCGAACCGCCGGGGACAAAGCTTTCGACACGGTAGCCATCCGCGTCCACGACAACTGTATCGCCATAGCTAGTCCATGTTGTCTCGTCGCCAGCCTGGTCTACTGCGCCCACCGTGATGAGATTCGGCAAGTGCAGCGCTGCCGGAAAAGACTGATCGAAGCTCGCGTTGCTGTTGCTGTTGCCCGCGGACGCCACGAATAGCGTTCCCGGAGCATTTCTAATTGCGTCCTCGATTGCCTTGCGTCGGATCTGGTATATCGCTTGTGCTTCGCTCTTTCGCTTTTCGGGGTCCAAGTGCGGCTTGGTGCTCCACAGCCAATCCTCGAATCCTGCGACTGTAGATGACCAGCTCATATTCACCACGCGTACGTTGCGAGTGCGGCAGTACTCGGAGATTTGCTGGTAGTCTGCGGCCAGGCGTTTTGCCCGGTCAATGGAGGGAGGAAACGCATGCGTGGGCAAATTGAACCGAAACACGACGATCCTCGAGGCCGGATTGCCGCGCACCGCGATTCCAGCAACATGCGTTCCATGAACAAAATTGCCGATCACATCTGAGTCACTGAGTTCCGCGTTCAATTGTTCAGGAGAGGAGCTTGCCATCATTTGTTTCAGAGCGCGCGCTTCGGGAGAATCGACACCGGTTTGAAGATCCTGTCCGCCCGCGAGCCGTTTGAGGGTAGCCGCATAGCGGCTCTGCAACTCAGGGGTCAGAGGATAGAGCCACGAGCGCGACGGATTCCCCTGATCGTCAAAAGCAAGTCCATGCGTTCCGCTTGCCGTCCTTTGCGGATCATCAAAGACCTGATTGGGGTACACGGATACGTCTACGCCTTCACCCCAGATTCCGACCAGCACCGGCGTCAGCTTCTCCTTGCCCGTAAATGTGACCTCCCGTGCCTGCCAAATATCCGGCTTCGTTGTACGATTTTCGGCGATGTAGCTTTCGAGAATTTCAGACCGCGCTTTCTCGACAGGGATTTGGAACTGCGCAATCGCTCTAAGCCCAATCAGCCCCCACCCATGCTCAGCGGTGATGTAGCTTGTCTTCTCGATCCCTGGATCAAATTTCGTTTTTGCGGTTGCTATCAAGAGGGCCTTGTTCAGTATTTGAGCCGCGCCTAGTTCTTGCTTGACCGCACTTTGAACGACACCCCACGGGAGAGGACGAATCGCGTCCCCGTAGTTCTTCCTGAATGCCTGCTCGAAAGCTGGCCCGTTTGTGGCTCCGGTTGCTATCGTTGCCTGCAAGATCGCTTTGGTGAGTAGCCCCGTAATGAGCCGCGCATCCGGCTTTTCCTCGGCGGCGCGGAGCAAATCAAGCGTTTGCAGTGCCGCCTGGTTCTGTCCGGCCAATTGTTCGAGATCAAGCTTCGCTTTAAGTAACTTGCGAAGAGTCGCTTTGTCCTGAATATCGTAATCGCGCAGTGTGGACTCAACGTCTGCGCGCACGCGCACGGCGAATTTGTCGAACGTCGCGGGATCGGCCTGCAATAAATCCGAAGCGGAACCGCTGATGGGATAAGTAAAGCGCGGCAGGTCGGATTCCTTGCTTACTTGCTTCCGCGCGCTGGACTGCGCGTAGCCCATTGGAGCAACAAACAGTAAGGCCAACGAAAGACTGAGGCCAATCCGATGAGATGCCGTCTGCTGCAAAGCCGCCTCTGCTACCTTTCGTCCCGACTCACGAATGTTCATGTGTCTCCTCCAAAGTGTCTTTTGACCTAGCGCGGCGTCACCTGATAGCGCGCCACCATTCCCGCCATCATGTGATCGGTGATGTGGCAATGATAGAGCCAGACGCCGGGCGCATCGGGAACCATGTCCGCGGTGATCATTTGCGCCGAAACCACTGACACAACGTCCGTGCGCTGGCCGCCCACCAGCACGGTATTGCCGTGCCAATGTGGCGTGTGCGCGTTGTTAAAGTCGCCCAGAGTTGCTACGTACCATCGCACACGGTCGCCTTGCTTCACCGTCATCATCGGAATGTTTCCAAAGATGTAGCCGTTGATGGACCATTTGACGTTCGTGGCCGCAAAGCCCGTAACTCCGATCGACACAACAATTCCCTCCGGCGTAAGTTGGGAACCTTCAGTGCGGTCCACTCCTTTCGGATCTGTGGTGTGCTCTCGGATGTTTTCTTCCAGATATCAGCTCTCGTTTTCATTGATGGCGATAAACAGGGTGACGAACTCGTGATCCACGTCCTTCGGCCGGCCATCAGGGAGCGCCATGCCGCGCCGCGTAACGATGATGCCCCCAAAGAGACCCGAAGCTACGTCGCGGAGCTCGTCCGCGTGCGAATGGTAGAGCCAGAAGACCGAGCTCGAGTCGTTCGGTCCCGGCCCTGCCCGCTCCGGTATCCGCCAAAGGTAAGTATGGATGGCTCCGGGAGGCACGCCGCCGTCCTCCTTGTCCGCGCCCGAAGTGCTGTCGTTGTAATCCGCGCCCTCGGAGTCCTTCTCGTAAAAGACTCCGTGCGGATGCATGCTGTACGGGTGCGTGGCGTTGTTTTTGAAGACCACCTTGATGGTGTCGCCCACTTCTCCGCGCAAAATCGGTCCCACCAGGCCCAGATATTGGTCTTCCGGAGCGCGCGGTTTCAGCGTCGAGAATGAAGCGTCGGTGTATTCGCGGTAGATCGCCTTCTTGTAAATTCGACCGATCCGGTGCGGTCCTGATTCGGTGAAGCCTTTTTCCAGTGCATCGAACGGATGTCCCATCGCTTCATCACGGCCCGACGGCGCGTAATCCCAGTTCACTTCGTCGGCGGCAATGTAGTAGGTGCGGACCTTCCCCGGTGCGGATTGCGCTTGCACGACGCACGCGAGGCATGCAAAAAACACGGCCACCGCTACTATGATTTTCTTCACGGATTCGAGTTCCTCCAGAAATTTGTTTCGCCAGGCGGGCCGGTTTCTCTTTTGAGATACAACGGCCCGCTCTTGCCGCTGGCCTGTTTATTTCTTGGGGAAATAGCTCAGTTCCGGGCGGAACTCGACCACGTCCATCGTGAAAGAGCCTCCGACCACGTCTGAGACTTCATTCACAATGGCGGTTCCTTCCGCTTTGCCGAAGGCATTGACCAAAATTTGATCCGGGGTCGGTCCGCCAAAGTCTGCCCAGCTGTCGTGCCCGAAGACGACCTGCCACGTGCCAAACTGACCTCCTTCGTCCAGCGCCAGGAAGCTCACGTCCACGGAAGCCTTCGTTTTTTCAACCGCTTCCCGGAATCGGGCCATCGCCGCGGCAAACTGGCCTTGCTTGGCGAGCGGCACGTGAAACGTCTCGATGTCGTAGTACTTCAATGGTCTACTCGATCTGGCGGGGTGATCCAGCTCAGGAATTTCTTCGTACACCTTACGAACAATCTTGGCGATGGTATCTCCCATATCTTTCGCTTCTTCCGCGTCAACCTGCGCCACGGGCTTATCCAGGTCAGCCCAGTGCGTCCATCGTCGAACTAGCAAATACGTGCCGAAGTTTTCGCCAGTGATCTGCTCAAAAACCGCGTGCGATTGTGGGTCGTTGACGGACGCGCGCCACGCAGCCAACTGCTTGAGCCCGTCCTCAAACTGCTTCTCGGCCCCGGACTTCGGTGTCAGTTCCGTGATCACGGTGACCTTGCCCGGCTTCTGCTGCGCAGAAGCAGGCACCGAGGGAATCGCGCTAAGAACAGCCACTGCAAGAACCGTAGCCAAACCGTAAAGTTTCATAAATCCTCCTAAAGTGAATTTTTCAGAAACGGGAATTCCATACTCATCGGGGGTCGCGCAAAATCGCTGGTCGTTGCAGAAGCGTTAGAGTTGCATAGCCGGAGACGTCTTGCACTGCAGCGGTCATTCCGAGAGGAACTGGGAGGAGGTCCTGGGCTTGACAAGGGGCACTGACGGCAGAGGGGCATCTCCCCGCCTCTTGGAACGTGCGCAGAGCGTGGTCATCAACAGATTGCACCGGCACGGGACTCGTTGCCGTGTTCGTGATCGTGACGAGCGCGGAGACCAAAGCGTGCACCGTCTTCGGCGCCGCCAGCGAAAAAACTAAAGCTATAACCACAGTTCCGCCAATTCCCATCGCAATTCTTCGTACTACGTTCATGTTTTTCTATCTCCTTTTTCCTTTGAAACCAAAATCAATGCCACCGGCTTCGTGCGTCCGCGATTTCTTCTGCATCACGGAACCAGATAGCCACGCAGATTCACCTGGAAGACTTGCTCACTGTTGAACGGAAAAAGAACGGAGGGCGTCGGCAGTTGAGTCACGACGAGACCGCTTCTGAGACTGTCATTGCGGCCAGCGAAGAGAGTGCCGCCTCCTACGAAGTAAGGTGCCATTGAGGTGTAAGACGCAAATATATTATTGGTGATTCCGAGCGCGAAAATTGCCATGTCCCCGACATTCTTACCACAGGGGGGGGTATTAACTGATCTTTCGCAGAGGGTCATCCAGTTGACGTCCGTGATGACGAACTGCTCGCCGCTGGGAATAGTGAACGGGGTTGAGCTGATCGTTCCGTCCTGGGCCACTTCGTAATAAATTGAGCCGGAATCTGGGCTGAATGACACGGTGATGTAATTCGCCCGAGATTCCTTCACTTCCTGTGCTGGCACCGGATTTGTTGCCGTGTTAGCTACAGTCACCAGCGCGCTCACCACGGCATGCACCGTCTTCGGCGCGGCCAGAGCAACAACCAACGCTACGACTACGGTTCCACCAATTCCCATCGCGATTCTTCGTAATACGTTCATCATTAGCGTTCTCCTTTTCGATTTCTTGCCACAGTCCCAGGCCTCCCCTGGCCGGCCTGCATTTCTGTTGCGAGTTCACGAGCGCTTAAGGCACGTTCACCATGTACCCGGATATGTTGCAGAACACGAAAGGAGCGGTGCCGCCACCGAGGGTCTGTGTCGAGGTGATACTTACCAAGCACGAAGGGGTCTGACCCGGATCAACGTAAAGGTGCACAACCTGGTGCGTTTCGAACCAGTCGCCAAAGAAAGGTTGTGAACCCATAAACATTGCCGTCAGGTGATGGCCCACGGCGACAGCGCTTCCGTTAACGACCAGCGGTGTGAAGAGCGCCACATAGTAGGGCCTGGCACCTGTAGCCGCTGCTAACGAGATGTCCGCATCTTGAATGACAAGGCGCTTGCCTGCGGGGATCGTTTGGAAAGCGCAATCGCCGGTGCCGGACGAAAGATCGGCTTTGCAGAAATCCTGATAAGCTTCCAGTGCGGGCTCGTTGACGTTGCTCACGGGTACGGGATTCGCCGCCGTGTTAGCCACCGTGACGAGCGCGCTCACAACTGCGTGCACCGTCTTTGGCGCGGCCAGCGAAAAAACCAACGCTACGGCTACAGTTCCACCAATTCCCATCGCGATTCGTTGTAGAGCATTCATGGTTTTATTGCTCCTTGTCTTTGGGCTTGTCGCCGTCGCGTAAGCACGCGCGCTCAAGCATCACCTCACTTACGGAGTCACCAAATATCCGGAAATCGAGACCGAGCACGTGGCGGTTGTAGCTTCATCAAGAAAGATCGGTGTCGATGCATCTGCGTAAAGCCGTACTTCCTGGCTGGGCACAAGACTTGTGATGGAATCGGTACCCGGAACAGTCTGGAAAACATAGCTCGATGTCGTTCCATTGGTGGTCGGTGACACGAAGAGAGTCTCGTTGGTTACGGTTGGGCAGGTGCCGCTAATCTCTTCAATCACCAGTTCTTTTACAGGCCCGCCGCTCGGCGTCGTGCTGGGAACATTAAAAGTGGTGCGACTGCCGCTTACGGTCGCGAACCCTTGAAAGGCCAGCCGCACCGGATTATCCACGTCGCGGTTCAGCACGGGATCCGCCGCCGTGTTGGCC
>DASZCH010000186.1:0-4385 GCA_035943235.1 Candidatus Acidiferrales bacterium | reverse complement strand
TGCGGCGCGAGTGGGGTCGCTGACGGGTAGCCGAAGGGAACGCGCATGCGAGATGAGCGCGGCGCGGGTGGAGTCGCTGGCGAGAGGCGAAGGCGGGGTGAGTGCAGCGCGGGTGGAGTCGCAAGGAGTTACCACGAAGTGACTAGTTGCGAGGGGCCGATTTTGCTGCGCTTCAGATGGGGCATATCGGGGAACACACTCCTGACGAAGCAATGACTGGGAAGGGCGACAGGAGCGTGCGGGAGTGCTTCAGATGGGGCATATCGGGAAATGCATCCACGACGAGGGCAATGACATTGGGGAAGAGCGACAGAAGCGTGCGACAGGAAGCGTGCGACAGGAGCGTGCGGAGGAATTGGCTCGGAAGGGTCAGGCGATGCGCTTCGATTTTGCGACAGCCTCCAGAGCGCGTCCTGGTGCAGGAGCGGACGCCGAGGAAACGGCGCTGCAGAGCACAGGAATTACGTCATTCGAGGACAGGGCAGGGAATTGAGCGAGCGAATCGATCGAGTTAGCGATAAGGGGCAGAGGCCGCTGTTTCGAGCGCATGCGGCGAACGCTTTGCGGCGGGCGGAGGGGACTCTGCCGGCGGCGGCGAACGAGAATCCACTCCGCGATGCGCGCCTGAATATCGGACTCGACCCACTGGTCGACGATTTCGATCATTTGCTTCCGGAGATTGGCGAGATCGTTGAGACGAGCCAACTGAAAGGATTCGAGCGAAGTCTGCGAGCACGTCGCAAGGTAATCGAGCATCGGTTTCGTTGTTTTCACGCACAGCCTCCGGTTTCACTGAAGTGGGCCCAAGAGAAGTAGCCAACGGCAGAAGGATATAGTGTCTACATAGTATTTCAATACAAATCTAATACATATCCGTCTAGTACTCTTAGGTTCAACTGATCGCTCGAGTCGTTGTGAACAACCGGCGTTTACACGAATGGAGGAACGAACCATGAGTCATGCGCGCGAAGTCATCTCGCACAGAGAACGGCAACAAGAGGCGTATCGGACCGCCAGACGGGAGTACATGCGGCGTTGGCGGGCCGCTCCTGAGAACCGCGCGCAGATGATCGCGATGCAGCAAGCGCAAAACGCGAGGCGAAAGGTGGAACGGTCGCGGGACACGGGCGAGAGGACGTGTTCGTTTTGCAGGAGGCGTCCGCCGGTAAAACGCATCGAGAGAATGATCGCAACGAACGCCGGATTCAAATCCGTGTTCGTGCTGTGCTGCGCGCAGTGTTTGGTGTGAGGAGTGAATTGAATTGCGCGGAAAGAATCTGAATTGCGGGATTCGCGGCGGCCTTTGGGACGAGGCTCATTTGGAGCGCATGGGCGCGGCGGTGTGGCTGTTCGGCTGGCTGGTGCACCGGCAGACGCGCGAACGCGATGGAGTAGGCCTCGTGTTGGGCGGATCGGCGCTGACGTACGCCATGATTCAGAGCGACACGGGATATTCGCGGCGAACTTTGCAGCGCTGGATGGCGGAGCTGCGACGCGGCGGGTATGTGCGCGTCCGGCGAACGTGCCACAGCCGGATGATTATCGAGGTGCTGAAGGCGAAAAAATTCGGGGCGAAGCAGTTGGGATTTCCACAGGCAAATTTTTTTGCGTCGAATTCAAGTGCGCCAAGTATGGCGCAGAAGAGAGCGTCAAGTGCGCCATATGTGGCGCAGAAGAATGCCGGTTGGACGCGGCAAGTGGCAGCGGGAGCAGGAAGTTACGCGGCAGGTCGGGCGAGCAATAGACAGTATAAACCTGAAAGACAGATATATAACGGCGCGCACGGTGGAAATTTTCGAAGTGGCGTCGAGCAGACTGCAGAGATGAACCCCGCAATAAATTTTTCTCCAACACAGGCCAAAACCGAGGAAAAGGCAAATGCGCAAGGCGGAAATGCCCGCGAAGGGCCGGCGCGGCAACGGTTCAGCCAGGATCGCTGCGACAATCGCGCGTCGCCGCGGCCCTACGTGCCTTCAGACGCGTTTCGGTTCAGGCAAGACGAAAGAGCGTGGCGAGAAGCAAAGCTGCGGGCGGAATTGTTCGTGGGCGCTGGGCCGGAGGTTCAACACCCACCAAAAGCCGGGAGGGAAACATGAGAGGCATCGTGCGGTGCGACTTGGGGCATGGCGCGCGGGCGCCTCGCGGTTGGCGACTGGCGTGGTATGAGCCGCGGAGACGCGTCGGCGTGTTTTTTCCTGCGCCGCTGCACTGGCTGGCGCGGGCCGTACGCGAGCTCGCGTGGCGCATGGGCGTCGCCTGGCGCGCGCCGACGCGCGAGAAGCACGACGTCTTCGATTTGCAGCGCGTGCAGCGCGAGAAGCAGAAGCTGGCTGTCGAATATTCGCGCGGGTATTTGCAAGGGTGGCAGGAGTGCTTCGACACGTGGGTGGAGACGATTGATACGGTTAGCGACGACGATGGTTTGCGCAACTGAGTATCGAAAGTCAAAAAACGAAACTCGAAAAGCGAAACTCGAAATTCGAAAAGCGTGACGGGCCGAGACGCCGGCAAGTGAAAGGTGAAACTCGTGGAGCGCGAGTATGTCCAGGGACGGGCATGTTCTAGGAGGAAAGTTGATGTAACTAGAAACAATTTGGATCCAGACCGTCAAGGCGGCCCGGTGCGTGTTTAGCGGAGGGACGATGAAAGCGCAGGAAATGTTTGAGGTGTGTCATGCGCGGTATCGCGGGCTGCGAGGATTTTTGAGCGGGCCGGACGGGGCTGGCGGCCACATGGCCTCCGTGAAACTGGATTTGCCGTCGGGCGGGTATCAGTGGCGTCCGGACCGCGTGCGCGCGGAAATGTACGTGGCGGATTTCGAGACGATTGCGGAGCGGGCGCTGCGGCGTCCCGAGTGGAAAGGACGGCTGAAACTTTTCCGGATCTATTTTTTGTGGGGCGTGGAATACAGGCGCGCGATTACGCTGGTCGGGGTCGCGGCAGGGACGTTTGATTATTGGGCGGCTGAGGTGAAGAAGGCTTGCGGGCGGGAATTCGATCGCTCGGGGTTGTTTCCGCCGAGGAAGTATTTTGTGAGCCGGGGACAATAGCCTCGCGAGGGCGGGTGGTTTTGCGCGAATGGTCCTGGCGCGAGGTCTCGGCGGGCGGTGTGCGGTGTCGGGTAAAGCCTCGATTGACGGGCGGGGCTGGGGCTCCTCTAATTCATTAGGACTGAATCGCACCGCGCTCCAGCCGAGGTGCTTTATCGCAAAAGCGAAATGCGCCCTCCAGCTGGCAGAAGCGAACAACGCGCCCAAGTGGCTGTAACGGTACGTCTGATCGCTCAGGAAGATTCGTCACCCTGGGAGATGGCACACACCGAAAACGTCAGCTCTCGCGGAGCGCGTGTGGTTACAATGAAAGTATGGCAGACGGGGAAATCGGCGCTGGTGCGCTCGACGGAAGGGCAATTCGAGTGGATCGGACGCGTCGTCTACTGCCAGCGGTTGCCGGACGGCCAATTCGCAGTGGGCCTGCAACGCTCGAGCATGTAAGAAACGGAAGCGGAAAATCCAAGCACTTAAATTAATTACAGCGCGGGTCAAAATGGCCAGTTGGTGGAATTTTGCGCCGGCGCGCGAATGAGTTATAATAGACACAGAGGTGGCGTGAAGCTGACTGTGTACAGAACGCCGGAAGCGGCCGAGCATCCGGCAGGCAAGAGAGAGCATCATCATGCGTTCGACGATGATTTTGAGAATGAGATTTGACGATGATGTGAGGTCCGGAGTTGGTCGAATGCAAGGGACCCCGTAGAGTACACACGATCAAAAAGGCTGACGCCGCCAGGAGTTGAATCTGGTTGAATGGAGCGGCGGGATGCTGGGTGCAAACCTCGTTGCGAAACCTTCCGGTTATACATTCGAGACGACTTTTCCGTTCCGCAAGCCCATTTACCTCACGACGAAGGCAAAGCGCGTCCGTTTAGCCGATTCCTCCTGCTCAAATTCAAGCGGTAAATTGCGCCGGCGATTTCTGAACTTAGCGGAGGCGCGGCTATCAGGGCGTTGAATGTTCAATTTTGAACAGCAATTGCTTTGAGGAGCATTTATGTTACGAGGAATAGAGATCCCAGGGAGGATTCCGGACCAGGTGAATACAGACAAAAGCGGTACGCAACGCAAGAACCGAAGCCGACGAAGCAAACACTTTGATCCGCTGACGCTTTTAGATGGGGCGAACGTCCACGGCACATCCGAAAAGCACGCGAAACGCAGCGTGGTTTTCACGGAAGGCAACCCGTCGAAGTATGTGTATTACATTCGCGAGGGCGCGGTGAAGTTGTCGGTGACGTCGAAAGACGGGAAGGAAGCTGTGGTCGGGATTCTGGGCCCGAAGGACTTTTTTGGCGAGGACGGAATCGCGGGCACGAAAGTGTGCATGTC
>DASZCH010000185.1:0-40806 GCA_035943235.1 Candidatus Acidiferrales bacterium | reverse complement strand
TACTTGGAGATTGCGCGACCGGAAGGCGCCCGCGCTGGCCAATAAATAAAACTTCCACATTCGAAAGAAGCGCCCGTCGTATTGGCCGCGCAACGCATTCCAGTTGTTTACGAAATTCCGATACCACGCCATCAACGTCCTATCGTAGTGGCAGCCCCAGTTTTGCCAGTCTTCCATGATGAAGAGACCCTCGGTGGCTGCGCCGATCTGCTTCACCGAAGGCATCATTGAGTTGGGGAAAATGTACTTCTCGATCCAGGGATCAGTGGCGCGAACAGAATGATTCTTGCCGATGGTCGAAAGATAAAACCGGCCGCATCCTGCGAGCGACCGGCGCGCGACTTCCATGTATCTGCGGTAATTCTTGTAGCCGACATGCTCGAACATGCCCAGGGACACGACACAGTCAAAACTTTCGTGCAAGTCGCGATAATCCTGCAGACGAATTTCCACCGGCAGGTCCGCGCATCGTTCGATCGCGAGTTTTGCCTGCTCGCGGGACACCGTGATCCCAACCACGTGCGCGCCGTGTTTCTCTGCCGCATACTTCTCAAAGCCGCCCCAGCCGCAACCGATGTCCAGCACTTTCATGCCCGGCGCCAGTCCCACGCTGTGGCAGACGAATTCGAGTTTGGCTTCCTGCGCCTGGTCGAGATTGGATGCGTGCTCCCAGTAACCCGACGTGTAAACCATGCGCCGGTCGAGCATCTTTTCAAACAGCGCGTTGCCGCGGTCATAATGATTTTCGCCCACTCGAAACGACCGCGACCTCTTCTGTGGGTTCATCAACAGCGATTGCAAGTACAGCTTGACGCCGCCCCAGCCGGGCAGAGCATCGTGCTCGAGATGTGCGCGGAGAAGATGATCGAAGAATTGATCCAGAGCCGGCGAGTCCCACCAGCCGTCCATGTAGGATTCGCCGAGTCCCAGCGACCCATTGCGGAGAACACGCGAATAGAATTCATCGCGATGAATGCTGATATCCCACGGACGCCCGCCATTGATTTGAATGTCAGCGCGGGCCAGAAGTTGTTCTGTACGCCGTTTCAGGTTATTGGTCAGCACGGGCTTGATCCGCGACAAAATACGTGAACTTGTGAGCTTCAGGAGGCAGATACGAGTGCGCGCCGTCCGCCGCGCCCCGTCATTAATTTGAGTTGCGCCTCGGACTACGGTGAAGAATGTGACGAGTACGTGGTGGAAAGATTCAGTCGGGAGGCGAACGCCGTCCCCAACACAAATCCGACGATTTGCCTCATGCCCATCACAAGCAACCTCCGCAGAAGGGCCCAAAGAATTGTCCCGCTCCGGCAGGTGCGCTGTCAATCGGGGCAAACCCGAGAAGCCTTCTTGTCAGAGGCAATCCCGGCGCGGCGCTCAGGGATTAGCCCACGCACGGTAAGCTGTTGCAAACCTTAATTATGACACGCGACAGCAACCCTCATACCACGTTCGTGCGGTTTCATATAAAATGGTTGGATTGCGCGCGCGGATACTTCATACCGTGCAGCCTTTCGAGGGCAATTCATGTTCCTGGACACCAACGAGATTCAGAAAATACTCCCGCATCGCTATCCGTTCCTCATGGTGGACGCCATCATCGAGATGGAGCGGTTGAAACGCATCGTGGGAATTAAGAACGTCACGATCAACGAATATTTTTTCGCCGGCCATTTTCCCGGCCAACCGGTGATGCCGGGCGTGTTGATCGTCGAGTCGATGGCGCAGACCGGCGGATTTTTGCTGCTGCAGGAAATCCCGGAGCGCGAAAGCAAGTTGCTCTACTTTGTGGCGATTGATGAGGCTCGATTCCGCCGGCCCGTTGTCCCCGGAGATCAATTGCGCATCGAAGTAGACGTGGTTTCGTGGCGCACCACCTTCTGCAAGCTTGCAGGCAAGGCCTTTGTCGGCAATGAGCTGGCCGCGGAGGCCACGCTGATGTGCAAGACGGTGAATCGCAATCCATGAGCGAGATTGACGCGCGCGCCAGCGTTTCCCCCAGCGCCCGAATCGGCGACGGCGCCCGCATTGGTCCCTTTGCCGTCATTGGCGACGACGTTGAACTCGGCGCGGGCTGCCTGATTCAAGCGCACTGCGTAATTCACGGCCCGGCGCGCATTGGACGCGAGAATCGCTTTGATTCGTTCACGGCAATCGGCGGCGACCCGCAGGATTTGACGTATGCGGGAGAGCGCGTGGCGCTCGAAATCGGCGACAACAATTTATTTCGCGAATTCGTCACCGTCAGCCGCGGCACGAAAAAGGGCGGCGGGACCACGCACATTGGCAGCCACAACATGTTCATGGCCTATGCGCACGTGGCGCACGATTGCCACGTGGGAGATCACACCATCTTCGTGAACGGCGCCACGCTCGCGGGCCACGTCACGATAGAAGACTATGCGACCGTGGGCGCGTTCTGCACCGTGCATCAATTCTGCCGCGTGGGGCGCTATGCGTACATCGCCGCGCTCACCGCGATCACGCAGGATGCCCCTCCTTTTTCAAAAGTGGTCCAGTCGCGCGACGTCCGCTGTTTCGCTGTGAATTCAATCGGCCTCGAACGCCAGGGCTTCACCCGCGAACGCATCCAAACCATCGAGCGCGCCTACCGCCTCCTCTTGCGCTCGAAGCTGAACACCTCGCAGGCGGTTGAGCGTATGCGCGAAACGCTGAACGGCTCGGAGGATGTCTCGGAGCTGATTCGCTTTATCGAAACGGCCGAGCGCGGCCTGATCAAGTAGACGACCCATGGCGCCGCAAAACGAAATTCCCTCGACCGCCAACTGGGGCCTGATCGCCGGCAACGGGAAATTTCCATTTTTGGTTTTGGAGGGCGCGCGCAGCCGCGGCATCGAAATGGCTGTCATCGCGATACGCGAAGAAGCTCCGCCCGAATTGGAAAAAGTCGCACCGCGACTTCACTGGGTTAGCCTCGGCGAATTGAGCCGCACGATTGACCTTCTTCACAAGGAAGGCGTCACGCAGGCGGTGATGGCCGGGCAGGTGAAGCACAACAAAATCTTCAGCGCGATACGGCCCGATTGGAAGCTTGCGAAACTGCTGCTTTCGCTTCCCAAAAAAAATACCGATTCGCTGATTGGCGCGGTGGCTGCCTTGCTCGAAGGCGAAGGCATTCATCTGGTCGACTCAACCACATTTCTGGCGCCGCTGCTGCCTGAGCTGGGAGTGCTGACACGCCGGCGGCCCGACGAAACAGAATCGGCTGACATCGCGTACGGTCGCGAAGTGGCGCAGCGGCTCGCCGAAATCGATTTGGGGCAAACGGTGGTGATTTGCGATCGCGCCTGCGTGGCCGTGGAAGCGATGGAAGGCACCGACGAAACCATCGAACGGGCGGCGCGTCTTACAAACGGGAAGCGTTTGGTTGTGGTAAAAGTCAGCAAGCCCGGGCAGGACATGCGCTTCGACGTTCCCGTTGTTGGCTTGCGAACAATTGAAGTGATGATGCGCTCGAACGCAACGGCCCTCGCGGTGGATGCGGGACGCACGCTTTTATTTGATCGGGACAAATTAACGGTCGCGGCCGACGAAGCCGGCATCGCCATCGAGGCGTTTGCACCCCTCGGCGCAAAACAAGCATCCGACAAGACGGCGACGAAGAAAGGTAAGCGGTGAGCGACAAGAAGATACGTGTAGGCGTAGTAGGCGTCGGCGATTTCGGACGCAACCACGTGCGCGTGTTTCACGAGCTTCCCGGCGCGGAACTTGTTGGCATTCATGACGCTGACGCGGAGCGGGCGCGGCAGGTTGCCGCCGAATTTGGCACGGAGGCATTTTCAGATATCGGCCGATTGGCCGAACAAATTGACGCGGCCAGCATCGCGGTTCCTACCGTTCTTCACGCGCGAATCGGTTCGCAACTCTTGCAGCGCGGCATTGACGTGCTGGTGGAGAAACCGATCGCCTCTTCGCGCGAGGAAGCCGACGAATTGATCGCGACGGCGAGAAACGCCGGGCGCATTCTTCAGGTAGGCCATCTCGAACGATTCAATCCCGCCGTCGTGGCTGTGCAAAAAATCGTTACGCGGCCCCTCTTTTTCGAGGTGCATCGACTGGGAGTGTTTTCGCCACGCAGCCTGGACGTCGATGTGGTTTTCGACGTGATGATTCACGATCTCGACATTCTGCTTTCCCTCGTCGATTCTCCGGCCCGGGACATTCAATCCGTCGGCATTCCCGTGCTTACCGAGAAAGTCGACATCGCCCACGCGCGCATTGAATTCGAATCGGGCGCGGTGGCGAATCTCACCGCGAGCCGCGTGTCCACGGAACGCGTGCGCAAGCTGCGCTTTTTCCAGGCGCGCGAATATATTTCCGTCGATTACACGCGCCAGGACGTCACGCGCATTCGCGTAACGGGCGAAGGCTCGGAGCCTGCGATCGACTTCGAAAAATTGCCCACGCAGGCCGAAGAGCCGTTGAAGGCTGAATTGCGCGCGTTCTTATCGGCCGTGCGCGAGCGCACGGTGCCGCTCGTGAATGGCGAGGCGGGCCGGCGGGCGCTCGACCTGGCTGATCGCGTGATGGCCGGAATTTTGGAACATGCGCGTCGTGTGAAACCGGAGCTTGCAGCAACTCCGCAGACAAGATGATTCCCCGGACCCTGGTTCCGCTGAAAATTTCGCGCGTCGATCCCACCGCACCGCCTGAAAATGGGACGCGGCGCACTTCGCAGCTCGATTCGCGCATTGTCGTTCCGTCAGGGCCTTCTTCCGCGCCGCTCGATACCCGCACTTCCATCCCGTCGCACCTGCCTCTGGACGTTCTTTCGAGCCGCATTCTGATTCCACGCGACATGCCCGTGAAACCGATGGACCCTTCCGCCACGGCGATTCCTTCGCATGTTCCGATGGCGGTCCTGGAAACGCGCGTGGTCGTGCCGCAAGAAGCGGTGCTCGAAGAGTCGTTTCGCCCCACTGCGCCGACGCCCTTGCCGGAGGGAATTTTCGACGACATTATCGAGCGAGACCTCTTCAATACCGGCGAAGTCAATCTGCTTGCCTCTCCGGAGGATTCCAGGAAGAGAGACTGGGGCTGGGTCGCGCGGTCGTTTTCGTTGCTCGTCCATGTGGGCGTCATCCTGCTGATTTTGTTTGCGCCCAAGCTCTTCACTTCCAATGCTCCGGCGCAGCAAGTGGAGATGGCGCGCGAGCAGTTGTCTCACGTATTTCTCCCGCCGTCGGTGAAAAATGTTCCCAAAGAGCCTCCGCGGCCGGAGCGGCCCAGCGCGCGAATGCGTCTGGACCCTCGCATATTGAAAAAAATATTGCCGCCAACGCCGCCTGCGCCTGAGCCTATGGCTGGACCGAAAACGGCGGCCCCTCCTCAGCCCGAGCCGTCGCATGCGCCTCAGCCACAGCCCCCCGCACCCCAGCCTCAGCCTGCAAAGCCACAGCCCGCTTTCAAGCCGCTGACGCAAATGGAGACTCCGCCTAAGCAAAAGTTCAATCTGGACCTTCCGCGTCTGTCGCCCGGCCGCGAACTTCAGCAGAATGCCCAGCAAGCTTTGCAGAATCGCAGCAGCTCCACTTCCGCATCTTTCTCCGAGCCTATGCCGTTGCGGCCCGGTGCGCCACTGCCAAGCGGGCAGGGAGGCCAGGGATTGCTCGGTAGCGGTGTGCAGATACTCACGCCAACCGAAGGAGTGGACTTCTCGAACTACCTGGCGCGATTACTCGCACGCGTGAAGCAGAACTGGTATTCCGTGATGCCGATTTCGGCGCGTATGGGTGACAAGGGTGTGGTCGTCATGCGTTTCCACATCATGCGCAACGGCGACATGCCCAACACCGAGCCGGCGCTCGAACGTACATCGGGCAAGGAACCGCTGGACCGCGCGGCTGGCGCGGCGCTGACGGAATCCAATCCGTTCGAGCCTTTGCCCCCTGCATTCACCGGCCCGTACATCGAATTGCGAATCGCCTTCCTTTACAACCTGCCTCTGGACTATAACTTCGGACAGTGAGACTCAATCGAACTCAAATCCTGGGCGCGCTGCTCCTGGCGCTGGCCGTGCTGATTTATCTCATTCTGCGTTACAGAGTGTTTCACGGATGAATGCGCAGCGCCGCCTTGTGGTGATCCTCGGTCCGACGGCCTCCGGCAAGTCATCGCTGGCGATTGCCCTGGCGGAGCGCCTCAACGGGGAAGTGGTGGCTTGCGATTCCACGCAGGTCTATCGCTATTTCGATATTGGCACGGGCAAAGTTCCTGCGGCGGAGCGGCGCGGGATTCCGCATCACTTGCTCGATTTGCTTGAGCCTGACGATGTTTTCACGGCGGGCGAGTATCGGCGTCGCGCCACGGAAACTCTCGATGCGATCTGTGTGCGCGGGAAACTGCCCATTCTGACGGCTGGGACCGGGCTCTACTTGCGCGCATTGTTGGAGGGGCTGGCCGACGCGCCCGCTCGTTCTGAGGAACTCCGCGCGCGCCTGCGTCAGCGAGCGGCCCGGCGCGGCCCAGCTCATTTACACGATGTCCTAGCGCGACTGGACGCGAATTCAGCGTCTCGAATCGCGCCTGGCGACACGCAGAAGGTGATTCGTGCCCTCGAGATCCGTTTACTTTCAGGCGAGCCGGTTAGCGCACTCCATCAACGCGGCCGCACCGGCTTGGCTGGCTACCAAGTCATCAAGATCGGCCTGACTCCGCCCCGCGTGGCGCTCTACCGGCGCATTGAGCAGCGTGTCGTTGCCATGCTCGCGTCAGGCTGGCTCGAAGAAGTCAACCTGTTGTTAAAAAACGGGATAGCTCCATCATCGAAGCCGTTTGAGTTCCTCGGCTACTCTCAACTTCGCGATGTTCTGGCAGGTAAGATCAATATCGATAACGCAACTCGGCAGATTCAACAAGCGACTCGCCAATACGCCAAGCGGCAGCTCACTTGGTTCCGTAAAGAGCCGGGTGTTCATTGGATTGAGGGCTTTGGAGACAATTCGGCAGTCATGGAAGAAGCCCTCGGGCGTATTGTTGCCGCTTGAACCCCTGTTCAATACGGAATCGTATTGACGGCAGGTGGGATCCCCGGTATTCTCTAACGACCATACCATACCGTATGGATTCGAGAGGTGTCCCGTGTCAACTCGTCGCGTTCATGCTGGCACGTTGGAGCGTTCCGACTGGATCCGCGCGGCTATGGGGATGTTAGCTACCGAGGGAAGAGACGCCGTCCGCGTTGAAAATCTGGCGAAAAAACTCCGGATCAGTAAAGGCAGTTTTTACTGGCATTTTCGGGACCGCGACGACCTGCTGGCAGCAATTTTGGAGGCATGGGAGTCAACAGAAGGGGACTGGCACGTTGAAGAGAGCGAAGTCCATCGCGATCCGGCGGGACGATGGGCGGCCCTCCTGGAACTGTTGTCACGCGAGAGCCGGAGAAGCGTGGACGTGGCGATTTTTTCGTGGGCGCGCGAGGATCAAAAACTGCGCCGCCGCGTCAGCGAAGTCGAAAAGCGACGGGCCGCGCATCTCGAACAGGTTTTCCGGGAGATTGGGTTCACGCGAGCGCAGGCGGAAGAGTGGTCCAACGCCGCCATGCTGCTCTATCTGGGTTGGGTGGACCGGGCTACACGCGACGTCGGGTTTCAGCAAACCGGGCCTTCGCTGAGTGAAGTCCTTTCACGTTTCGTTCTCGCGGCCTCGTGCTTGGCCAGTCAGGAAGCACTCCAGAAATAGCATGTGGACGGCGTATAATGACGTCAGCATGAGTCATAAGTTCCCAGAACCCCGCGCAGTGTTTTTTCCATACGCATGAAAGCCGCCTCTCCCCTGGACAATTCCGAACGCGTGCTGCTGGTCGGTGTCGCATTGAAGCGTCCGCCACGCGCGGGCATCGTCTCGAGCGGCGCCGCGGGCCGCGAATCCCTGATTGAGCTTGAGGAACTGGTGCACAGCGCCGGCGCGAAAGTCGTGGGCAGCCGTCTGCAAATGCGTGACACGCTGGATTCGGCGACGCTGGTCGGCAGCGGAGTGTTGGCGGAATTGAAGCAGGAGGCCGAGCGGCTGGACGCGGGTTTGATTATTCTCGACCGCAATCTGTCGCCCGTGCAGCACCGGAATATCGAGCGCGGCGCCGATTGCCGTGTCATTGACCGCACGCAGTTGATTCTCGATATTTTCGCTCGCCACGCGCACACACGCGAAGGCCAGCTCCAGGTCGAGCTTGCCCAACTGAACTACTTGCTTCCGCGGCTCGCCGGGAGCAAGCGCGAGCTTTCGCGACTCGGTGGCGGCATCGGCACGCGCGGGCCTGGCGAACAAAAACTCGAAACCGACCGGCGTCGCATTCGCGAGCGTGTCGCCAAGATCGAACGCTCCATCGAGATGGTGCGGCGGCAACGCGCGCTGCGGCGCAGGGCGCGCCAGGCAGTTCCCCTCGGCACTGTTGCGCTGGTCGGATACACGAATGCCGGAAAATCCACGCTCTTCAATGCCCTGACGCATGCCGATGTCCTTGTTTCGTCGAAAATGTTCGCGACGCTCGATCCCACGATTCGCTCCGTGCGCCTGCCGTCTCGGCGGCGCGTTCTGTTGTCGGACACAGTTGGATTCATTCGCGACCTGCCGGCGGATTTGATCGCGGCGTTTCGCGCAACGCTCGAGGAAGCGCAGGAATCGGCGGTGATCGTGCACGTTACCGATATTTCAAGTCCATCGCATGCGGAGCAGGATGCTGAAGTCGAGAAGGTGCTCGAGTATCTGGGAGTCGCTGGTCGTCCGCGATTGCGCGTGTTCAACAAAGTAGATCGCCTCTCGCCGCAGGAATTCGAGGAGCTGCAGAAATCTCACGAACGCGATTTTGTGCACGGAAGCGATTCGTCGCCGGCAGGCAATCGTTTTCCGGGGGTGTTTGTGTCTGCGCATACGGGACAGGGGCTCGACGAGCTACGCCGGTGCATCGATCAGGCGCTTCCAATCGATCCCATTGTTGCGCGTCGGTTGAACGTCCCGCTGGCCAACGGGCGCGAGCTGGCGATGATCTACGCGTGCGGGCGTGTTCTGCATTCAGAAGTGCAAGACGGACACATCTGCCTGGACGCGGAGCTGCCCGAATCTCTCGCAGCGCGCTTAGAGAATTTTGGCGACCCTCCTGCAAGCAAGCGGCCCAGCATTTAACCTCTTGCGCGAAGAATCTCGCTCGACGGGATGATTACTCTAGGGTTAATTAACACGGAGTGTCACGGGGCGTCTTTCAGCGCTGCGGAAACTGTGGAAATCATTGTGGAAATTGCGGTTAGGGAATTTCAAAGACGCCGATTCCGGCTTATCCAGAGACGACGGCACGAAATTTTTGGCGACGAGTAACTCCTTGTTATCCAATCGCTTAGAAACAACACCCCTCCATTTGCTCGGGAAATGCAGTTCTTGGACAGATAATCGTGTTGTTAGCTTAATTTGCACAAGTTGCGCGTACGAGAAAACCAAAAAGTAAATACCCCTTCTTCTTTGACACCGTTTGCGAACATCTTGAAAAGACAATGAAACAAGGCATATTTGCCATTTCCACCACCAATACGGTTCTATTTCGGGTTGTCAGGCCGTCCCTCGGCATTCCCTATGTTTGCCTCCGAGCAAAGTTGTTGGTCCAGTCGTTTGACTCCGCCCCAATGCCGCACTATAGTGGCTGCATCACCTGCGACCAGCGTAATTTGGCTGCGGGGCTGCATGGGCCGAGGCCGAAATGAATCTCCCCAACAGCCTGACGATTCTCCGAATTTTCTTCGTGCCGCTCCTCGTCGTTGTGTTGTTAACGCGGGAGCCTAACCTGGAATTCTGGGGTTTGCCATTCCACTTCGAGATCTGGGGTGTCTTGATTCTAGCCGTCGCGGCCACCACCGACGCCTTCGATGGATATTTTGCGCGCAAGCGCGGCGAAATCACCACGCTCGGAATCCTGCTCGACCCCATCGCCGACAAATTGCTCATCTCCGCGGCATTCATTTCTCTTGTCGCTATGGGATTGGTTCCCGCGTGGATGGTGGTGATCATCATCGGACGGGAATTCATCGTCATGGGTCTGCGCAATATAGCTTCCGCCGAAGGCCTAACAATCCCAGCTTCGCCGTTGGGCAAGACAAAGCTGGTTCTGCAGGTGCTGGCAGGCTGCATTGTGATTTTTTCGGCAACGCATCCTTCGTTTCACCTGCTGGCAATGGTGCTGTTGTGGCTAGTAGTCGTCAGCGCTGTCGCGTCCGCAGTGCATTATTTCTTGATGTTCTGGAACCAGGTCGACGACCGCATCAAGCAGCGGCAGAGCATTCAGATTGTTCTAGAACGTAAGAAAAACCCGCAAGATGTGCCCACTCGCTAGCGAAGAGAAAAAAACTCTCCTGGACATTGCTCGAAAAGCAATCGCGATGGCCCTCACCGAAAGGCGGCAGTTGGAAGTTGCCGCGCCGCATGGAGCGTTAGCAGCCGGGACTGGAGCGTTCGTCACTCTGCGCAAGGGACAGCGGCTCCGCGGTTGCATCGGGCGGTTGTTCGCGGCGGATTCCCTCGCGAACGTCGTGGCCCAATGTGCGGCGGGCGCAGCGACGGAAGACCCGCGTTTTTCGCCGTTGCGCGCGGACGAACTTGGCGAACTCGAAATCGAAATATCGGTTCTCTCCGAAGTTCACGAAGCGCAGGCCGAACATGTGGAAGCAGGAACGCACGGGCTGGTGATATCGCGCAACGGCCACAGAGGCGTGTTGTTGCCACAGGTGGCGCGCGAGCATCATTGGCCGCGTGAGCGTTTCCTGGAAGAGACGTGCCGAAAGGCCGGACTCAATCCGGACGCCTGGAAGGAATCCGGAACGCAAATCGAAATCTTTACAACAGAGATGTTCTCAGAATCAGACTTCCCTGGCACCCGCTCTGAAGAAGCAGGCGCCGTCGGGAAGTGAAACGGTTATTCGATTTCGCAGTAGTCGCCGTCGTAGATCTGTTTCAGGCTGTAGGTGATCAGCACGGTTGAAGAATTCGGAGATGTGCGCAGCACCACGCCTTCACCGACTATTTCGCGCGGCAAGTCTTTCCACGAGTAGTGATCCGGTGCCGAGCCGTATCCCTCCACTGCGGTACCCATATCGGATGTTTGATAGACGGTTGAGTTTCCGTTATCCTCGTGCCGGTAAATCCGGAAGTAGTCTCCCACCTTAACGCCCTGACCCGCGCCCAGGTTCACATAGACGATGTTGTCCGTGCCCGCCTGCATGGTGAAGCCCTTGGCGACAACGATCATGGCCTTCTTCTTCCCGCTGGGTGGTGCAAAGCGGTCAAAATTAACTTCTCGCTTGAGCGGCGGCGCGGGACGCTCCGCAAAAGGCAACACCACGTCGCCTCGTTGCAGATAGCCGCACGCGTCCGTCACCTGTGCGATCGAGACGCCTTTGTGCGCGACCACTACTTTTAGCCGTCCTTCATCCTCCCAGGCCTGGCCCATGGCGCGCATCAGACGATCCTGCCACGTGAAAAAGTCGAGGTGTGTTTCATTGCTCACCGGGCGCATCACCAGGAACGTGTCCCCGGCCTTCACACCCTTATCGGACCCGCGGTTGATGTAAACGTAAGCGCCTTCCGCGAACGTCACTGTGTAGTTCGCTTCCTCGCCGGAAACGACTTCGATGTCGTGGGGCACATGTTCCGTCGTGAAGATTCCCGAGCAGTAGATGTCTTGCTGGGTTGTGGTCGGCGGGGCTGCGGGACTCCGCAGGCCATTGTTCTGGGCCAACGCACACGATGATAGGAATGCTACCGACAAACCAAGTATCACGATATTTCTGCGCATTTCTTTTGCTCCTTGCCTGACGGTTGCCGGTAGTCCGGCGCTTCGACCCGATGAATCGACCGTAACAAACGCCTCTGGGAGCGTCAAGGCAATGTCCCATTGCGTTTTACATATTGGGTAACGCATCCTATGTGGCTCCTGACCTGTACCGAGGGACAGCATGGCGAAAGAAATTTTCTTTGGCGAGGACCGAATCTGCGCGGTGGTCGCGGCTCCGTCTTCGCGCGAAATGTGGCGCCAACTTCGCCAGGCGCTGCGGCATACGCGGACTCTTGAGCTGCGGTTGGACTGGCTGAAGAACGGCCGCGAGTTGCAGAACTTCCTGGTTAGTCTGGGACGCGCGAAATTCAGCCGCAACGTCACCTTCATCGCGACCTGTCGGCGCACAGAGGCGGGAGGCTGCTTTCCCAGGAGCGTCACCGCCCAGCTCGCTGTCTTGCGCCGCGCCATCGCGGCCGGATGCAACTGGATTGACCTGGAAATCGAAAGCGTGGAGGCCAGCGCGGCGTTCACGCGCAACCTTTGCATCGCCGGGGCGCGGCGGATTCTTTCCTTCCACGATTTTGCGAGGACCCCAAAAAAATCAGAACTGCCTCGACTGTCGCGGAAACTCGAGCGGGAGAGGCATACCGCCGGTTTCGACGCGGTGAAAATTGCAACGCGATGCCATTCGCTTCGTGAGAGTTGGCGCGTCTTGGCTTTGGCGCGCGGCAAACGAAGTGTGATTGCCGTGACCATGGGCGAAATCGCAACACCGGCGCGCATTTTGGCGTTGCGTGAAGGCAGTGCGCTTGCTTACGCGCCCGTGGAATTATCGACGGCGCCCGGTCAAATTTCGCTTGCCGCGATGACCGGACTATATCGCGCGCGCACGCTCGACCGCCGAACGCGCGTCTTTGGCGTGATCGGTGATCCGATTGGCCACTCGCTCTCGCCGGTGCTACACAACACGGGATTCGCCTCGCGACGCGTCAACGCGGTTTATCTCCCATTTCTTGTGCATGACCTGAACGATTTCATCGCGGCCATCACCCCGCTCGGAATCCATGGCTTCAGCGTTACACTTCCGCACAAGCAAACCATTCTGCCGCTTCTCGATGATTGCGATGCATTGGCCGCGGAAATCGGCGCGGTCAACACAGTCGTGGTGCGCGAAGGCGGGAAACTCTTCGGCTACAATACCGACTATGTGGGAGTATTGCGCGCCCTCGAGCGCCGAATGCCGATTGCCGGCAGTCGCGTGCTGATTTTTGGCGCCGGAGGAGCGGCGCGCGCCACGGCGTTTGCACTCGCGCGAGGCGGCGCCTCCGTTTCGATTTGTGCGCGGCGGCCACAACGGGCGCGAAGCCTGGCGCGCGCGATTCGCGGCGAAGCCATTCCGCGCGCGGCTCTGCGGCGTGAATTTTTCGACGCCATTGTGAATGGAACGCCGGTGGGAATGCGTCCGCACGCGGGCGATTCGCCTCTCGAAGCGCGCGAGCTGAATTGCCGGCTCGTGTTCGACGCGATTTACCGCCCGCGCCGAACCAAGTTGTTGCAACTCGCCGAGCGACGCGGCATCGAAACAGTTTCCGGACTCGAGATGTTTCTCGCGCAGGGAATCGCGCAGTGGGAAATCTGGATGGGCGCGCGCGCCCCGGAAGCCGCGATGCGGCAAGCCGTCGTGGCAGTATTGAAACGCGAGGAAGAAGGACGCGGCAAGAAATGATCCAGCCCGATTACAAAACATTTCATAGGCTGGCCCGCAAAGGCAATTTCGTTCCCGTCTACCAGACCATCACCGCGGATTTGCTTACGCCCGTCGCCGCGTATCTGAAGCTGGCCCGCGACGCAAAATATTCCTGCCTGCTCGAAAGCGTTGAGGGCGGCGAGAACATTGCGCGCTACACCTTTCTCGGTGTGGATCCGGCAGAGGTTTTTCGCTCGCGCGGACGCTCGTGCAGCATCGAAATCGGCAATCGAACGGAAAGAATCGACGCGAACCCCATCGAGTTCCTGCGAAGCCGCGTCAGCCGCTATCGTCCTGTGAGGCTGGCCGGCTTGCCGCCGCTCGTCGGCGGCGCAATTGGCTATTTTGCGTATGACATGGTCCGGCTCATCGAACGAATTCCATCGACCGGTGAGGACGAGCTGAAGCTCGACGACTCGGTGTTGATGTTTTTTCACGGACTGGTCGCGTTCGACCATGTGCAGCACCGCGTCTGGATTGTGCGCAACGTGTTCACCGAAGGCCCCGGCAGTTTGCGCGCGAAATACGATGCCGCCGTTCGCGAAATCACACGCACTCGGCGAAAACTCGAACAGCCGTTGCCGCGGCTCCCTAAAGCGAAAAGCCGCTCGGCTTTGCGCATCTCTTCGAATTTCACGAAGCCGCGTTACATGGCCGCCGTTCGTCGCGCCAAGGAGTACATCCGCGCGGGCGATATTTTCCAGGTCGTCCCAAGCCAGCGTTTTTCCGCTCGTACTTCCGCAGATCCGTTCGATATTTACCGAGCGCTCCGCGTCGTCAACCCGTCGCCGTATCTTTATTTTTTGCGTCTTGGCGATCTGGCCGTGGTGGGAAGTTCGCCGGAAATGCTTGTGAAGGTTCAGGGACGCGACGCGCACTATCGGCCCATCGCGGGAACGCTGCCCCGCGGCCGCGACGAGCACGAAGACAAGTCACTCGAAAAGAAATTGCTCGCCGATCCCAAGGAGCGCGCCGAGCACATCATGCTGGTTGATCTGGGGCGCAACGATTTGGGCCGCGTCTGCGAATACGGCACGGTGAAAGTCGAGAAGCTAATGTTCGTCGAGCGCTATTCGCACGTGATGCATCTCGTGTCGAGCCTGCGCGGGCAATTGCGCAAAGATGTTGATTGCTTGGACGCGCTGATGGCGTGTTTCCCTGCGGGAACGCTCAGCGGCGCGCCGAAAGTCCGCGCCATGGAAATCATCGACGAGCTCGAGCCCACGCGCCGCGGAATTTACGCCGGCGCGATTCTGTATCTCGATTTTTCGGGCAATCTCGATTCGTGCATCGGCTTGCGCACATTGGTGGCTAAGGATGGGAAGATTCACATTCAAGCGGGTGGGGGCGTGGTGGCGGACTCGGTTCCCGAAAAAGAATATCAGGAGTCCGTCAATAAGGCGCGCGCGTTGGTAGTCGCCGTCGAGATCGCCCACAGCGGCAAGCAGCGCCCGCGATGAAATCCGGCAAGTTATCTCGCTCTTCCGTCCCGCGCCCGCGAAACTCCCACAAGCAAGCGCTCGCGCAGTCGTTACTAATCATCACCGGCTCGATGGGTGCCGGCAAAACTGCCGTGCTTGCGGAAGCTTCCGACATTCTTTCGCAGCTCCGCCTCGCCCATGCGGCGATCGACGTGGATGCTCTGGGCCTTGCTCATCTTCCGTCCGCTGAGCCTGGCGACGGCGCGACGTATGAGAATCTTCGGTCTATCTGCAAAAATTACGCCTCGCGCGGAGTGCGGCGATTCCTGTTGGCGCTAGCAATCGAAGACGCAGCGCAATTAAAGCTGTGCCGTAACATGATTCCTGCCACCGAGACGCTTGTCTGCCGCCTCACGGCGAGCATCGAAGCGATGGAACAGCGCGTAAAAATCCGCGAAACAGGGATATTGCGGCAGGACTACGTTTCTCGTGTCGCGGTTTTGACTACGATTCTGGACCGCGCCAGGCTGGAAGACTTCACCGTCAGCAACGAAAATCGTTCGTTGACCGAAGTAGCGAGCGAAATGCTCGTCAAGGCTCGATGGATTTCAGCCTGATCCCGCAGGCGTTGTCGTCCCGCACTCCTCAACGGGAATTGATAAGACGTTGCCGCGAGGATAAAACATGTGATGCTTTTCTTCCTTTCGCGCGCTTTGTCCGCGCGATGCATTCAAAGTTGATACAATCAAAAGTCGCGCGATTTGCGCGGGTGTTTCAGTCCCAAAGGCTTTTGCAAATGATTCTGCTGCTCGACAACTACGATTCGTTCACCTACAACCTGGCGCAGTACCTCGGCCAGCTGGGACAAAAACTCGCCGTGCGCCGCAACGACGAAATCACTCTCGACGAAATCGAGCGCATGCGTCCCGAGCGCATTATTATTTCGCCCGGCCCGTGCACCCCGCGTGAAGCCGGCCTGAGCGTTCCCATCGTCCAGGGCTTCGCCGGGAAAATTCCCATTCTCGGCGTCTGCCTGGGACATCAAGCCATCGGCGACGCGTTCGGCGGCAAAATCGTCCGCGCCAAAAAAATCATGCACGGCAAAACCAGCAAAATTCACCACGACGGCAAAACCGTTTTTCGCGATCTCCCGCAGGACTTCGAGGCCACGCGCTACCATTCGCTCATCGTCGAGCGCCGCTCGCTGCCGCGCTGCCTCGAAATCTCCGCCGAAACTGACGGCGTCATCATGGGCCTCCGCCATCGCCAATTCCCCGTCGAAGGCGTCCAGTTTCACCCCGAATCCGTCCTCACCACCGCCGGTTTCTCCCTCCTCCGCAACTTCCTCTCGCTCTAGCTTTTCCGGGTAGTTCCTGATTGCGTTCTGCGGCTTGTACGTATGATGAGGTTTCTGAGTCACGGAAGCGGTTGCCCGCAATGCGCACATCGTTGCACGTCATAAGGCGTCGCCTTCCAATTTTGAAGAACTGTCACTTCCTCCCCACATTGAGGGCATTGCGCAGACCTCTCAAAGCGCCTTTTGAAGGCAGACCTCTGCCCGCCATAGAAAACGAAAAAGAAATACACCATCGCTGGCACTGCTAGTGCCAGCAGCAACTTCGCGGCTGGTCCATCCCTACTGATTGGCGCATCCGCCGGTACGCTGTACGCGCACCATAATCCAACCAACAAGCCAACGGCGGCCAGAACATGCGCGTACTTGGGAAGCCACAGCCTTGTGCGCCACCAAAAAACGAAGAAGCTCACAGCACTGAGCGCCAAAAGCACACCGTGAACGAATTGAAACCCTTTGAACAGTTGCCCAAACATGATCTACTTCCACTCCAATCTCGCCAAAATCTCCGCGTAAGTCTCCATCCCTTTCCACAAATTGCCCACGCGCAAATTCTCATTCGGACTGTGCTGATTATCGTCGAAATTCGCAATCGGAACGCCAATCACCGGCAAACCCAAATCCGCGAAGATGTACATCGGCACGCTCCCGCCGAGCAGTGGCAACTTCACCGTCGGCTCGCCCGCGCCTTCATCAACAGCGCGCATCAGCGCCTGCGACGCCGGCAAATCCATTGCAGTCCGCGTCGACGGATACCCGTGATCGTGCGTTACCTCGGCGATGCGCGCATACTTCAGCCGCTCCGCCATCGTCGGCTCGCGGTCAATCACGTAATAACCCTGCTTGCGAATGTGCGCCACCAGCCGGTCGAACTCCTGCTCCGGCCCGGCGTTTTTCACCAGCCGCATGTCGAGCGACGCCGTCGCTTCATCCGGAATGATCGTCTTCGCCTGCGCGCCCGTCCATCCGCTCTCCATGCCGTCAATATTCAGTGAAGGCTCGTTCAGCAATTCCAGCAAACTTTTTCCGCCGCCATCTGGCGCCGCCAGTCCAAACGTCCGTAGAAGCAGCGCATCATTATTAGGAGCCTCCGCAATCGCTTTACGTTCCGCCGGTCCAAGCGGAACCACATCGTCGTAGAATCCCGCGACTATCACGCGCCCGTCGGAGTCTTTCATCGATGCGAGCAGTTGCGCGAGGCGCATCGCCGGATTCGGCGCCCAGTTCCCGTAATGTCCGCTATGCAGTGGATGAAGCGGGCCGAACACGGTCAGCCGCACTGAAATCACGCCGCGATTCCCGAAGGTAACGAGAGTCCTTCCGCTCTGATCAATCGGCCCGTCCGCGGCTATCAGCAAATCGCCCTTGAAAAGATTTTTGTGCGCGTCCACCGTTGCTTCCAGATGCGGCGAACTGTCCTCCTCCTCGCCTTCGAAAATTACTTTCAGATTCACGGCCATCGGAATGTTGTTCGCCTTCAGCGCATCCACGGCCGCCAAAATGCCGATGATCGGAGCTTTGTCGTCTCCGCTCGACCGCGCATAAATTCGCCAGTCGTCTTGGTAGCCATCTGGCTTGTCGGGGAAGGGAATCAGTTTGCCGCCCGCGTCGATCGAATTCGTGCGCAGCGCGGGCACGAACGGCTTGGTCCCAATCCATTTCGACGGATCCACGGGCTGCCCGTCATAGTGCGCGTAAAAAAGCATCGTGTGCTTGGCCCCTGGCGCGTCGAGTTCGCCGAACACTACCGGCCCGCGCCCTTTCGCGGTAGGCAGTTCCTGCACCGCGAAGCCGCGCGACTTCAGCATCTGCTCGATTTGCGTCGCGTTGCGCTGGATGTTCGCCGTATCCGACGCCATATTGGGAATCGAGAGCAGCCTCACGAATTCCCTGATTATCTGCGCCTCGTGCGCGACGCGATACGCACGGACGGCAGTAACGGCGCGTCCCGCATCGGTATTGTCTTGAGCCGCTGCCGCCGTGGCAAAGAACATGGTCGCAAGAAATAGAATGGCAAAGCGTTTCATCGAGCCTCCCGATAAACTCAGCCTCGTCGGCATATTTTCGAGCGGCCAGATTATAGCGTTTTGCCTTTCACGGAGCCCCCGATTTTCCGTCACCGACTCGTGCAAGCGAGTCACTTCGCACGAAAATCAAAATGGATTGACATTTTCGCAGGCCCTGCGTAGAGTTCTCAAACGCAACACGAAAGGGCAGGTCGCCCATGAGAATCATTAAACCTCTCCTGTAACTCCCGGCCGGAAGCGAAACGCTTTCGCGCGCCGGCGCTCCACTTTTTGTTTTCCCACTCAACGATCCTGATTATTTTTTGCCGGACATGCCCGGTACAGCTACGGAGAACTCTAATGAGCAACTTCGCTCTGGAAGTCGACGATTTGACGAAAGTGTATGAACGGCATGGGCAGCCGCCCGTCCGCGCGGTCGATGGCATCACGTTTTCCGTGCCGCGCGGCGAGATTTTCGGCCTGCTCGGGCCGAATGGCGCAGGGAAAACGACTTTGCTGAAAGTGCTGGCGACGCTTCTGCGTCCGTCAAGCGGCGCAGCGCGCATCGAAGGCTTCGACGTGGTCGCGCGCCCGCTCGACGTGCGCCGCCACATTTCCATGGTGCTGCAGGAGACGGCGGGAGAATTATTTTTGACCGTGCGCGACAATTTGCTCACGTTCGCGCGTTTCCACGGCCTGTCCGCGGCAGAAGCGCGGCGCCGCGCCGACATCGTGATGCAAAAATTTCAAATTTCGTCCTACGCCGACCAAAAAGTCCAGGATCTGAGCGGCGGTTCACGGCGCCGCGTCCAAGTCTCAAAGGTTTTCATGGTGGAAACGCCCGTGGTGTTCCTTGATGAATTCTCCACGGGCATGGACCCGATCCTGAAGCGCGCGGTTATGGGCTACCTGCGCGAGGAATCGGCAAAGGGCCGAACAATCGTCTTGACCACGCAGATCCTCAACGAAGCCGAAGAGCTTTGCGACGATATTTTGATCATGAATCGCGGCCGGCAAGTGGCGCGCGGCGATTTAAATGCACTCAAGCTGCTCTCTGCGGATGTGTACGAGATTCTGCTCACGTTCGAACGCCTGCCCGCAAGCATTGCCGAAGACCTGGCGCAACTCGCGCCCTTGCGCTCGCACATCGACGACAACACGGTCGAGCTGGCGCTTAAGGTCGAAGAGGGGCAAGTGCTCGACATTGTCAGCGCCTTATCGAAGAAGGGCCGCGTGCTGCGCGTCGAAGTCAGCGGCGCAAGCCTGGAAGATATTTTCGTCGAGCTGACGAAGGAGGCATGAGGATGGGTCCGCTGCGAGCCATTTTGTACCGCGAAGGAAAAATCCGCGCCACGAACACGACGTTTTTGTTTTTCGATTTGTTCTATCCGTTGCTCTATTTGCTGGTCTTCGGGATCGGCGTGAACGCGGCGCTCGGCGCGCCATCACTGAGTGCGGGCCTCGACTACAACTCGTTTTTTCTGGCGGGAGTCCTGGGAATGGCCAGTTTAGGTATCGCGACCACGAGTTCGTGGGCGTTTTTTCTCGACCGCGACAATGGAATTTTTTTCGAGATGTTGACGTATCCCATGCGGCGTTCAGAGTATTTGCTCGGGAAAGTTCTGTTCAATATTTGTATTGGGATCGTGCAAGCGGCCATTACGATTGCGGCTGGCTGCCTGCTGCTCAAAATCCATCTGCACTGGAACGCGCTGCCAATTCTAGCCGCGGGAGTCGTCGGTGGCACGGCGGGCTGGTTTTTCTTCTATGCTACGTTCGCGCTGAAGATCCGGCGCAACGATTTGTTCAACAGCGTGGTAAACGTGTCGTACTTTGTTCTCCTGTTTGCTAGTTCCATGTTCTATCCTCTCGCGCCGTTGCCTCGATGGTTTCGCATCACGGCGCTCGCCAATCCCATCACCTGGCAAGTCGATTTGCTGCGCTATGGCTCGATCGGACTGGGCGCGCCGCGTCAAATCCTGGTCGAGGCAATCGCATTTATGATTTTTGCTTTGGCAAGCTTCGCCTACGCAGTCCGCAGTCTCCGCGAACAAGGATAGGAAGAATTTGCGGGCAAAGTTGGGATAGCCACGGTCAAATGGGCACGCAAGGCGTGTTTTATCCGGCTGCGATGGCGTCTTGGCCGTGCGAGAACCGGACCAGAGAATCGAGTTTTTCGCGCGCGGCGCCGGAGTCAATCGATTCAGCGGCCAGGCGCACGCCATCCGTGAAGTCCGTTGCGCGGCCCGCTGCGACGAGCGCTGCCGCGGCGTTCGCCAACACGATATCGCGATGCGGCCCATGCTCGCGATAAAGCATTCCCCGGCCGAGGATTTTGTGAATAATTTCGGCATTGTGCTTGGCGTCGCCGCCGCGAATTGATTGCACCGGCGCGCGGCGCAAGCCGAAGTCCTCTGGCACGACGGTGTAGCTGCGAATCGCGCTGTTGTTCAGTTCCGTGACGTACGTCTCTCCGCTCAGCGAAATTTCGTCCATTCCATCCGCGCCATGCACCACGAACGCGCGCCGCACCCCAAGCTCGTCCAGCGCCCGCGCTACAAGTTCGGTGAAGCTTGCGTTCGACACGCCGACGACCTGCGCGGACGCTCCCGCCGGATTCGTAAGCGGCCCCAGAAGATTGAACACGGTGCGCATTTTCAATTCTCGCCGCGCCGGCATGGCGTGCTTCATCGCCGTGTGCATTGCCGGTGCAAAGAGAAAACCGATGCCAACTTCATCAATGGCGCGCCCAACGCGCTCCGCGGTCTGTTCGAGCGAAATCCCAAGCTGTTCGAGCACATCCGCCGAGCCGCACCGTGAACTCACCGACCGGTTGCCATGCTTGGCAACGCGCGCGCCCGCGCCCGCAACCACAAACGCCGCAGCCGTCGAAACGTTAAAAGTGCAGGAGCCGTCGCCGCCCGTCCCGCATGTATCCACGAGCATTTCATCAGCGCGCACGCGGCCCGCGGGAAAAATCGGCGTGGCATGACGCCGCATCGCCGTGGCGAAGCCGACAAGCTCATCGACTGTTTCGCCTTTCATCCGCAGTGTGGTCAGCAGCCCGGCAATCAGCGCGTCGGAAGCGTTGCCCGAAAGAATTTGCTCCATCGCAGCTTCCGCTTCCACGCGCGACAGGTCTTCTCCCGCGATAATTTTTTCCAGCGCTTCGAGCATCATTGTACGCGATCCCTGTGCATTAGCTCTGTGTGAACCTACAGCGCAGATTTTCGATTGTGTCGCATGGAAAAGAAAAGGTGCGCCGCCCACCTTGCCCGCTCTTTGCATTCCGCAGTAAACTGGCTGGCTTTGAGCGTGCCATAATTTTAGCACTATCGGAAGGCCAATGAAGATACACGAATATCAGGCCAAGTCCATTCTCGCGAAATTCGGCGTGCCGGTGCCGCGCGGCGAAGTCGTGTTCAAGAAGGAAGACGCGAAAGCGATTGCGCAAAAGTTGGGAACTTCGGTCGTCGTCGTGAAGGCGCAAATCCATGCCGGCGGACGCGGCAAGGCCGGCGGCGTAAAACTCGCGCGTTCACCGGAGCAAGCCTCCGAACTCGCCGGGCAAATTCTGGGCATGAAACTTGTCACTCCGCAGACAGGCGCAGAGGGACGAATCGTTCATCGGTTGCTGATTGAAGAAGGCCTCGACATCAAGCGCGAACTCTACCTGAGCATTTTGGTCGATCGCGTGGCCGAAGCGCCCGTCTTCATGGCCAGCGCCGCGGGTGGAATGGAAATCGAGGAGGTGGCGAAGGAGCATCCCGAAGCGATTTTGCGCGAGACGGTTCACCCTGCCACGGGCTTGCAAGCGTATCAAATTCGCAAGCTGGCGTTTGGGCTGGGCCTTGCGCCGGAAATCGTCAATGTCGCGGTGCCGTTTTTTCAATCGCTCTATCGCGCCTTCATCGAAACAGACGCGTCGCTTCTCGAAATCAATCCGTGTGTCGTCACGGGAGATGGACGCCTCGTGGCTCTCGACGCCAAAATGGTTTTTGACGATAACGCCCTCGCGCGCCATCCGGAAATTCGCGACATGCGCGACTTGGACGAAGAGACGCCCCTCGAAGTGGAAGCCTCGAAATTCAAACTGAATTACATCAAGCTCGACGGCAACGTGGCTTGCATGGTGAATGGCGCGGGACTTGCGATGGCCACCATGGACATCATCAAGCTTTCCGGCGGCAGCCCCGCGAATTTTCTCGATGTAGGCGGAGGCGCTTCGGCCGAGCAAGTGAAAAATGCATTCAAGATTCTGCTCGGCGATCCGAACGTGCGTGCCGTCTTCATCAATATTTTCGGCGGTATTTTGCGTTGTGACGTGCTGGCAACGGGCGTGGTCAATGCGGCGCACGACCTGAAAATCAAAGTGCCCGTCGTCGTGCGAATGGAAGGCACCAACGTCGAAAAAGGAAAGGAAATCTTGAAAACGTCAGGATTGAATTTCACCGTCGCGGCGGGAATGAAAGATGGAGCCGAAAAAGTGGTGCAGTTGGCCGGAGGCGCGCGATGAGCGTGCTGATTGACCAAAAGACACGCGTCGTCGTGCAGGGCCTCACCGGCCGTGAGGGTGGCTTTCACGCCGAACAGATGATCGCTTACGGCACGAAGGTGGTCGCGGGAGTGACGCCGGGCAAAGGCGGAACGAAGCATCTCGACGTGCCCGTATTCAACACGGTCGCCGACGCGGTGAAAGAAACCGGCGCAGACGCCTCGGTGATTTTTGTGCCGCCTCCGTTTGCCGCGGATGCAATTCTTGAAGCGATTGACTCGCGCTTGCCGCTCGTCGTCTGCATCACGGAAGGAATTCCCACGCTCGATATGGTTCGCGTCGCGGCCGAATTGCGCATCTCCACCACGCGTCTGATCGGGCCGAACTGTCCGGGCCTGATTTCGCCGGGCAAATGCAAAATCGGAATCATGCCGGGCCACATTCACAAAGCGGGGCACGTGGGGTTGGTGAGCCGCAGCGGCACGCTCACCTATGAAGCCGTCGACCAGCTCACTCGCCTCGGCATTGGGCAATCGACGTGCATCGGCATCGGAGGCGATCCGATTATCGGCACGAGTTTTCTCGACGCGATCAAGATGTTCAATGATGATGCGGACACGCACGCGATTGTGATGATCGGTGAAATCGGCGGCAACGCCGAGGAAGTCGCGGCCGATTTCATCAAGACTCATGTCAAGAAGCCGGTCGTCGGGTTCGTCGCGGGGCAAACCGCGCCTCCCGGCCGACGTATGGGCCACGCGGGTGCGATCATCAGCGGCGGGCAGGGAACCGCGAAGACAAAATACGCAGCCATGCAAGCCGCGGGCATCCATACCGTGCAGAGTCCCGCCGATATCGGCCACACAATGGAAGCGGTGCTGGGCAAAGCCGCGCAGCGGTAGAGCATCACCAAAACTTTCTCACGGAGGATGAATCTTGCCGATCGAACGTACCTTGGCAATTATTAAGCCGGATGCAGTTGGCCGCGGGCTTGCGGCTGAAATTTTGAAGCGCATTCACGACGCGAAATTCCAAGTCCTAGCGATCAAATCCATGCGCCTGACGAAAAGCGAAGCGGAGGGATTTTACGCCGTGCATCGCGAACGACCATTCT
Source organism: Candidatus Acidiferrales bacterium (assembly GCA_035943235.1). GTDB lineage: Bacteria > Acidobacteriota > Terriglobia > Acidiferrales > UBA7541 > DAHUXN01. Next base: position 16,893 of record DASZCH010000185.1, on the reverse strand, counting down.
TCAAGGACCTGACGGAATTTATGAGCTCGGGCAAAGTCGTGGTAATCGCTCTCGAAGCCGAAGGCGCGATTGCGCGCTGGCGCGAGACGATGGGTGCCACGGATCCGGCCAAGGCTGCGCCCGGCACCATTCGCAACGCGCTCGGCACAAGCATCCAGAATAACTGCACGCATGGCTCCGATGCTCCGGACACGGCGCGATTCGAGATCGGATATTTTTTCGCCGGTCTCGAACTGATTTAGGATTCGACCAAAATAATTGGTAAAGGCTCGCGCCGCATCCAGCCGGGCATGTGTTATTCATTCGATGATGGCAGCCAGACGAAATTTCCGTGCGTCCGATTCGCCGTCGCCATTGTCAGGTAGAATGAAGCCCGGGAACGTATCATGGAACCCGCGCGCGAATTGGGGAAGGCGCTGCTGATTTTCGGTCTGGTGCTCGCGGCCGTCGGCGCGATTTTGCTTGCCGGCCCGAAATTGCCGCTCCGCTTCGGACGTTTGCCGGGAGACGTCTCCTATCATGGCCGCCACGGCACATTTTATTTTCCTGTTATCACCTGCGTTGTATTGAGCGTGGTTTTGACTTTGATTCTTTGGATTATCGGATCGCTCCGCAAATGAAAATGGCGCGTGCAAGCCGCGAAGGCCAAACATGACTCAGTTTTCGCTGAATCTGATTCCCGAAAAACATGTCTGGCGCGTCAGCGAGCTGACGCTGCGCATTTGCGACCTCTTCGAAAACGAATTTCCGGATTTGTGGGTGGAAGGCGAAGTCTCGAATTTTCACACGGCTCAATCGGGACATTTGTATTTCACGCTGAAGGACGAAAAGTCGCAGATCCGCTGCGTTTGCTTTCGCGACCAGGTCCGCGGTTTGAAATTCCGCCCGGAGGATGGATTGCACGTCACCGTGCGCGGATCGGTGAGTGTCTACGAGCCACGTGGCGAATATCAGATTTACGTTTCACATATCGAGCCCGTTGGACTGGGCGCGCTGCAACTCGCGTTCGAGCAGTTGAAGAAGACACTGGAAGCCGAGGGTCTTTTCGCCGCGGAGCGAAAGAAGCCTCTGCCCGCATTGCCGCGGCGCATCGGAATTGTATCGTCTCCGCAGGGCGCGGCGATTCGCGATATTTTGCGCGTTCTCCGGCGTCGGTTTCCGAATTTGCACGTGCTGTTGTATCCCGTGAAAGTGCAGGGCGATGGAGCGGCGCAGGAAATCGTCCGCGCGGTCCGTCATTTCAATCGCACAGCGCTTGTGGACGTGATGATCGTCGCGCGCGGCGGCGGCTCGTTCGAGGATCTGTGGGCGTTCAATGAAGAAATTGTCGTGCGCGCGATTGCCGCCTCCGAAATTCCGATCATCACGGGCATCGGGCACGAGACGGACACCACGATTGCGGACTTCGCCGCGGACATGCGCGCGCCCACGCCTTCAGCCGCGGCGGAAATCGTCGTGCGCACACGCGCGGAGTTCGAAAGGCACATCGCGGATAGCACGCGCGAATTGGTGCAGTGTATGCGGTATTTTTTTTCGCAACGGCGTCACGCGCTGCGCGATCTCGCAATGCATCGCGCGTTTCGACGCCCGGAAGATCTCGTTCGGCGCAGCCGTCAGCGCCTCGACGAAATGAATGCCGCGCTCGCCGGGGGTCTGCGCGACCGGCTCGATGTGGCGCGGCACCGCATGCGCATGGCAAGCACGCGAGTCGAATTGTCTCACTTGCGCGGGCGCGTGGCCATGCTGCGAACTCGCGTCGACCGCCGAAGCGGCGAATTGGGCGCCGCGCTGGAGCGCGCCGTCACCCGAAAACGTCGGCGATATGCATCTGTGCAAGTGCGAATCGCGTCGCTCGATTTGCGGGCGCGCGTCAGCAGGTTGCGGCGAACGCTCGAACGCGAGACAAGCAAATTTACCGCGCACGCGCGGCGATATTTGGCCGCGACGCGCAGAAAACTCGAAGCAGCTACGGTGCGGCTCGAGGAGCGCAGCCCGTTTCAATTGCTCGAGCGCGGCTATGCGATTGCCTATGACGCGCAAGGCCGTGTGCTGCGTTCGGTCGAGCAAGTTGCCGCGGGCGACGACATTGCGGTGCGCCTCGCGCGCGGCGAAATCGCCGCTACAGTGCGGACGACGAAAGTGTCAAAGCCCTGACGCAGTTCGTGATCCGTAGATTCGGACATGGCTATTCTTCGTCGGCGGCGCCGGCGGTGACTTTCAGGACCGCGAGGAACGCTTCCTGGGGAATATCGACCTTGCCGACGCGCTTCATGCGTTTTTTGCCTTCTTTTTGGCGTTCGAGGAGTTTGCGTTTCCGCGAAATATCGCCGCCGTAGCATTTCGCGATAACGTTTTTGCGCAGCGCGCTGATGGTTTCGCGCGAAATCACGCGGCTTCCAATGGCTGCCTGAATGGGAACTTCAAATTGCTGCCGGGGAATCAATTTCCGCAGGCGCGTGACGAGTTCGCGACCGCGCTCATAGCTTTGCTCGCGATGGCAGATAAGAGTCAACGCGTCAACCGGCTCGCCGCCGACCAGCACGTCGAGTTTCACCAAATCCGCCTCGCGATAGCCCGCGAGATGATAATCAAGCGAAGCGTATCCGCGCGAAACGCTCTTCAGCCGGTCATAAAAATCGAGAACAATTTCATTCAGTGGCATTTCGTACGTCAGCATGACGCGCGTTGGCGATAAGTATTCGAAATTTTTCTGCACGCCGCGCTTTTCCTCGCAAAGAGCCAAAATCGCGCCCACAGAATCGTCCGAAGTGATAATCATCGCCGTAAGGATCGGTTCCTCGATGCGCGCGATTTGCGCTGGCGGAGGAAATTTAGTCGGATTATCGACTTCGATGGTCTCGTTCGCCGTGGTGGTGATGCGGTAGCGGACGCTGGGCGCGGTGGTGATCAGCGCGATGCCGAATTCGCGTTCGAGGCGTTCCTGCACAATCTCCATATGCAGCAGCCCTAGGAAGCCGCAGCGAAAGCCGAACCCGAGCGCGGCGGAATTTTCCGGCTCGTAAAAAAATGCCGCGTCATTGAGCTGCAACTTGCCCAGCGCGTCGCGCAAAAGTTCGTAATCGCTCGCGTTCACAGGATAAAGTCCCGCGAACACCATCGGCTTGATCGCTTCGAACCCGGGAAGCGGCGCGGCGGGACGGTCCGCTTCGACAATCGTGTCGCCCACGCGCGCGTCCGCAACGCGCTTGATATTCGCGACCACGAAACCCACGTCACCCGCGGCGAGTTCATCGAGAACGATCGGCTTGGGCGTGAGCACGCCCAGCGCTTCGACTTCGTAGACCTGATCCATCGCGCAGAGGCGGATTTTCATTCGCGGAGCAATGCGCCCTTCCATCACGCGGACCAGCACCACCGCGCCGCGAAAAGAATCGAACCAGGAATCGAAGATCAAGGCGCGCAGGGGCGCGTTGGAAGATCCCGTAGGCGCCGGAACGCGTCTCACCACTGCTTCGAGAACTTCGGCGACGCCCATGCCGCTTTTCGCGCTGATCAGCAAAGCATCGGCCGCCGGAATCGCCAGCACGTTTTCGATTTGCTCCTTCACGCGCTCGGGCTCCGCCGCGGGCAAATCAATTTTATTGATCACCGGAATCACGAAAAGATTGTTGCGCGAGGCGAGAAAGGCATTCGCGACGGTTTGCGCTTCCACACCCTGGCTGGCATCGACGACCAGCAGTGCGCCTTCGCACGCGGAAAGCGCCCGGGAAACTTCGTACGAAAAATCCACGTGACCAGGTGTGTCAATCAGATTCAAACGGTATTCCCGCCCGTCGCGCGCGGTGTAATGCAGGCGAATACTTTTGGCCTTGATCGTGATCCCGCGCTCGCGCTCCAGGTCCATCGAGTCGAGAACCTGCGCCGTCATCTCGCGCTGCGACAGCGCGCCGGTCAGCTCGAGCAGGCGGTCGGCCAGCGTCGATTTGCCGTGATCGATGTGCGCGATGATGCAAAAATTGCGGATGAGCTGCGGGTCCATTTTCCGTTTTTCTTTCCGTTTTCGCCGGACAATTCCGTTTCGGGGATTTCGATTGCGGCAGCCATAACGCAAAATCCGCCGTGCCTTCCGAACGTTCGAGTGTGCCACAGATTTTCGCGCGCAGCCAGCCATCGTCGGCGCGCGCCGCGCCACACTGGGGCGCTTCGGCGTTCTAGGAGGCCGGGGCCTTAGCCCGGACATAAAGAATGTTTTCAGTTCTGTCTTCCGTTCGCGCGTTTTATCCGCGCGATGTTTTCGCGTTTTCGCGATGGTGGAAGGGTGCGAAGTGAAATGAAACTCATTTGCGACCAAGAAATTGGAAGTGATTGAGTTTTCAGGCACTTGGTCTCGCGGGACTGTGCATGTCATTTGCGGGCATTTGCCTGTTTCTTGCCACTTGTTATGTGCGCTCATCCGTGGTCATTTGCAAGTGGGGATTTCCTCACTTGGGAGGCGGCGAGTGCTTCTTCTTGCGCACGGGCGCAGGCCTCGGCTTCGCGTCTGTGTCGGTCGCCTAGGGCGGCTAATTCGGGAGAGAGGGCGAGCTTGAAGTTGTCCCACGAGGCGAGGGGATGGGGGGAATTTTTATCGATTTGATGGGCTTGGGGCGGAGGAGGCTCGGGGCGTTCGGTTCGCGGTGCGTCCTCGAGATGGACGGGTTCGAAGATTCGCTGGGGCGGCTGGGATTCCCGAGTGGCGCGGGATTTGCGACGGGACTCGCGCGCATCTTCGCGGGAGATGATGACGCGGGAAGAGGGTTCAGTCCATTGACCTGCGTCATTGATGCTGGCGATGGCGCGGACGGCGCGGATGACGGAGCTGGCCGTTACAGGAACTTCGGCGACGCGTTCGACCATGCGTTCGAGTGCGAAGCGGAGATTGAGGCGGCGACGGCCGAATAAACCGGTGGCGTGAGCGTGACGGTAAACGGTGGAGATGTTGCGGAGTTCATAGGACTTAACGATGTCCCAGGGATTGCGCCAGTTGAGGAAGTCGAATTCGATGGAGGCGCGTTCCGGATGGTTGCAGATGCGGCATTGGACGGCGTGACGTCCGAAGTCGATGGTGCGGTCGTCGTAGCGGAGGGGATTCTGAGATTTTGCTGCGATATTTCGTGCCATGTGATGCTCCTTTGAGATGCGAAATTAAAATCCAAATTCCTAAAGCCAAACGCTCGGCCTTGTGGCCGACGGCCCTTCTTTAGACGGGCCCTACAAAAGCAAAAAACAAAATCCCCACCCTTCGCGAAATGCGCGCTCAGGATGGGGCATCCGAAAAACCGAGTGCGAAGTGCAAAAAAAAATCGCCCGCGATGAGCCAACTGAGAGCTTGCCATCGGGCGATTTCGTATTAGCTCGATTTTGCGGAGGGCTTATGCGATCCGAGACCGGGGCACGAAGCTCGTCCGGCGGGGCTTTCGACCCGCTAAACGCATGTTATCACAAGAGTAAACAAAAGTCAAGTGGATTTTCTCATCGAAATTGCGGTACCAAGCTCGGGTGACGGCACTTACTTTCCGTGTAACTTGAGACGGGGTTCGTCCTTTGGAAGTTCCGGGATCCCCGCAGCATGCACCGCACCCCGTATGGGAAAGGCCCACCCCTGCCTGCGGCAGGCAGGCTTCGCCGACAAAGCTCGGGATGGGGCACCCGGCCACCCGCCTAGCGCCTGCGCCTAGTCTGCGGTGGGGTTCGTCGTGAAGGGCACGAATGGCGTCCACTTTATCTCCGTGATCTTCTGGTTCTCACTGAAGAGGATAAAAAAGTGCACATTCGTGAGCTGAGCTTTACCGGCGATGCCATTCATGTTCCAGATCTCATTGATCGGTAGGCGGGGGTCAATGAACACGAAGATGGGGTGATTCCCACCGTCTCGGTCTGCAACCTGGTTGAGGGCATAAAGTAGGTCGTTTGTGGGTTTGGAACCCGTGAGCTTGGAATCGACTTTATAGGTCACTCCTCTCGAAGTTTTGTCGATTTGCACGACAGTCGGTTTCGGATGTGTCTCTTGTGGTTGAAGATTCGGCGCGAGGAAGAAGACGGTTAATATGACCGACCAGCACAGGATGGGTTTCTTGGGGAATAGGGTGATCATTGTTGGTCTCCTGTGAATCTTCTGTAGATTATTACGGCAGCTCCCACGCGAGGGTTGAATTTGTTGTCCGGCCCGACGGCATTCGGCGGGTGGCGCAGCCTATCGAATTCCCTTCACTTGACATGACAATGATCAGCGCATGATACCACTACGGTAAATCACAGGGCAGCGATTGCAGAAAGCGGCGTCGAGCCCGCCGCACTCCAAAAGGAAGAGACCCCACCCTCGCCTTGGGCAGGCAGGCTTCGCAGACGGCGCTCGGGATGGAGCACCCGGAAAGGCCAAAGCAGGTTCCTCGTCGCGGTTGCTCCTCGGAATGACAGACAATTTTGGACGGTGCGAGGCAAGACTGACGACGAAAAATCCCACCTCCGCCTTGGGCAGGCAAGCTTCGAAGACGACACTCAGCATGGGGGCACAAGGAAAGGCAAAAGCAGATTCCTCGTTGCGGTTGCCTGCTGATGACCAGGTAAACCTACCTGCGGCAGGTAAACGTTCCTGTGTCAGGTAAACTCTTCGGAATGACAGACAATTTTGGGCGGCCCGAGAGTTTCGCGTACAGCGCAGCCTTCCTGCGTCAGGACTAGAATGGCGGGCCACCCGCGGCCGGATGTCGTGGTCGGCGATGAGGGAGAAAGCGGCGTCGAGCCGCCGCACTCCAAGAGCGCGAAGGATGGGGCATTCGCCCCGACTTCCTGAAAAGCGAGAAGCTGCCGGCCTGAAGGCCGCCGCTGCAAAAACAAGGACAGGGGCGACGGGGCACGGCGCGGGGCGACAATAGCCATGCGCCTACGGATTCCTCAATTTGCCATGCGGACGGGATTGCCTCTGCCGGGGCGTTACAGTAGGCTGTAGCAGTTTTTGCGCAGGGGGTTCACGCTTGGGGAGAGTCTTATGACGAAGCGGGAAGACGCGCTTTGAGCACATCCGCAGGAACCCCAATCGTGCGAAGCTCGCGATCGCGCACTTATATATGGCTTGGGTACGCCATTTCGGCAGCTTGCCTGATTTATGTGCTTCATGGCTTCCACGTCAGGCGCGCCATCGAGCAACTCGCCGATGTGAGCTGGCGATGGGTAGTCTTGGGAATCGGATTCGATATTGCGAGCTACGTGGTGCAGGCGTTGCGGTGGAAGCTGCTGCTGGCGCCGTTCGGGCGCGCAAAATTGCGGGATACGATTCGCGCGGTTTTCGCCGGGCTGTTCGCGAACTTGATTTTTCCCCTGCGGCCGGGCGAACTGCTGCGCTCGTATCTGGTATCGAAGGCGGAGGATATTGGCTTCGTCACCGTGGTGGGCTCCGTGCTGGTAGAGCGGCTGATCGACTTGGTGGTGACGACGGCGGGCCTGGCGGTGATGTCTTTGTTCGTGCCGCTGCCTTCGCGTTTCCGCCATGGCGCGAACGCGCTCGGAATCGCGACGCTAGTCTTGCTGGGCCTGTTCATCGCGATGATTTTGTACATCGAACTTCGCTTTGGCGGCGACCCGCGACGCATGTCGGGTGGGAAGCGCATGCCGGGGAAGCTGATGTCCGCGCTGATCGGGCTGCACGCAATGGGCACTTCGCCGAGTTTTTATCCAGCGGTATTTACGTCATTGCTGATGCCGTTTTGCCAGGTGCTCGCGCTATGGGCCTTGATGAGAGCTTATGGAATGGGCCTGCCTTTTCTGGCGGCGGTCGTGGTACTGCTGGTAATTAACCTGGGCGTTTCGCTGCCGAACGCGCCGGCCAATGTCGGTTCGTATCAATTTTTCTGCGTGCTGGGACTCAACATCTTCGAGGTGGAAAAGAATACCGCGGCGGGCTTTTCCTTTTTTGCTTTCTTCATGCTGACCATTCCGTTTCTCTTCCTCGGATTTTACGCTGTGATCCACAGCGGGCTGTCGATGCGGTCAATGCGCGAGCAGATGAGCCGGTTGCCGAGCGAGGCGGGAGCGACGCAGGCGTAGCACACATTCGAGCGCTTTTGGCGTTGCTTCGAGGGCGCGCTTAATTTGTGAGTTTCGACGATGCTACAAAATCGGTGCGTGCCTGCGTTAACAACTGAGTGTTTTTTAGCAACTCGCGCTCGAGAATTTGCTCCTGTTCAGCGACGAGCGGCCAATTGCCGGCTTCGGCGGCTTCCGTCATGCCGGGCAATTCGAGGTGCGCGTAGGTGAAGCGGGCGGCATAGAGTGTGTGCTTGAACCACGGGCGTCCGGGAATTCCGGTGGTGTCACACCAGTTGTGCTCCACTTGCATGAGAGCGCGGTTTAGATTTTTTGCTGCGGAAGCGCTGACGCGGTTCGAGGATAACGCCTGACCGATTGCTGCGTTCAATTCCTGCGCTGAGCTTTGGAATTCGGAGATACGCTGGTAAAGAGCGTCGAGTTTTACGTGGTCGTTAACGTGGCTGGTGCCGTCGAGTTCGTGGACATAGTCACGGATCTGGCCGGCATAGAACGCGAAATCGTAAGGCAGGACTTCACTGTCCGCGAGGCGGAGAGAAAGCGTGCCCCAGAGTTGCGTCATCAGTGTGTGATAGCGATACCCCGGATCGCCGAAGTGATTTATCCAATAAAAATCATCGTACATGGAATGGTAGACGCCGTAAGGGCCGTCAAATTGGAGGAGCATGGTCGGGATACCAAGGTAATTCAGAAATACGGTGTGGTCGGAGCCGCTGCCAATGCGCGTCTCCGCGAGTTCCGCATCGGTGAGATTGCCATTTTTCAATTCGCGGGAGCGGGATGCGCGCCATTCATCGTAGAGCGTGCCGCCCGAAGGAGCGCGCAATGCGCGGCTCGCGTTGACGAGGAGAGGCGCGAGCGAACCAACGGCGCTGCCATGAAAGTCCGGCCCCGAGGCGGAGGAATCGACATTGAGATAAGCGACGGCGTTCTTTCTTAAAGCGTCCGCGTATTGCTCACCCCATTCGGTCGAGCCCGTCAGCGCATATTCCTCGCCATCCCAATCGCAGAAGACGAGGGTGCGCTTCGGGCGAATGCCTTTGCGAAGGAGCGCGCCGAGGTCGCGCGTGAGTTCGAGCATGGAAGCAGTGCCGCTGGAAGGATCGACGCCGCCAAAAACCCAGGCATCGCGATGATTGCCGAGAATGATCCATTCATCGGGATGTTCAGAGCCGCGAATGCGGGCTTCGACGTTGTAGTACGGCTCGATGTTCGTGTTCATTTCGACTTTGACGTGCAGATGCGCCTGTTCACCGCCGAGGTGATAGGTGAAGGGCAGCGCGCCTTGCCAGGATTTTGGGGCCGCCGGGCCTCCCAAATTTTTCAGAATTGGCTCAGCGTCGCGCCAGGAGAGCGGAACGGCGATGATGTGCGGCATGGAAATGGCGTCATCGGGCGAAATGTGTTTTGCGCCTGGCACGGAAGCCCAGCCCGGCGTGGTGGGGTCGCCGGGTTCGAGAAAGTCGTAGGTGATGGAGCCGCGCTGAATATGGCTTGCAGGCCCCCACGGACCATTCGGAAACACTTTGCCTTTGGCGAAGCCGTCCTCGGCGGGATCGGAATAAATCAGAAGGGCGGCGACACCGAGTTTTTGCGCCGTATAGGCCTTGAATCCGCGATAACTGTACGGATTTGAGTAACGGACCAGGACGATCTTGCCGCGGACGTCGATGCCGTGCCGGCGAAGGAGTTCATAGTCCGCGGGATTGCCGCTGTGGGCATAGACGACGGGAGCGGTGACGTCACCGGAGGCGGAATAGCCGAGGTACGCGGCGGAGACATCGGGATTTTTGGTGTCGGGGTCCTGAGGGTAAGGATCTTCACGAAGGCTGGCGCGAAAGTGGACGGGACTCACGAGTTCGACGAGCGTGCTGCGTGGAGTCGAATTGAGCACATCGTAACGGCGGATGGTGACATCCTCAAGGCCTTGTGCTTTCCATTGCGCGGCGACCCATTGCGCCAGAGCGTTATTGCGTTTCGAACCGGCTGGATGCGGCTGGGCGGTAAGATAGCGATGGAATTTCTCGATCTGTTGAGAGGAGGCAAGAGCGCGGAATCGTTGTTCGACGGATTGTTCGCGCGTGGCGGAGGCAGGCAAAAAGCCGGCTAGTCCTTTTTGCGGCGCTGTTTGTTCGCTTGTACGCGCGGCCGCGACGAAAGAGACAGCTAGCATCGCGGGAATTGCGAACCGGAAGAACGTGCGCCGAAGAGTTGGACGGAGTTCCATGGATGCCTCTCCCTATTCAGTAAGTTGCTTCGAAACGTCGTCGATTGCGGCGCGGAGTGCCGCCGCGAGGATCTGAATTTCGCCAGTTGAAATAATGAACGGCGGCGCGAGGAGGATGTGGTCGCCGCGCGTGCCGTCGACGCAGCCCTGAATTGGATACGTGAGCACGCCGCGCGCAAGAGCGGCGTCGTAAATTCGCGAGGCGACGCCGGCGTTGGCAGGAAAAGGCTCCCGAGTTTGCGTGTCGCGCACAAATTCGATTCCGAGGAGCAAGCCGAGGCCGCGGATGTCTCCGACGATGGGAGACTGCTTCAAAGGATCTAGCGCGTCGCGGAGTTCTTCGCCGACGGGGCCAACGCGCGCGAAAAGATTGTTTTCGGCAATGTAATCGAGAACAGCGAGCCCCGCGGCGGTGGAAATGGGATGGGCGCTATAGGTGAAGCCGTGAAGAAACGCGCCGGAACCTTTTTCAATCGCGCGCGCGATGCGTCCAGTGACGATGACCGCGCCGAGAGGGGCATAGCCGCTCGACATCCCTTTGCCGAGGAGAACTATGTCCGGCGCAATGTCCCAATGGTCCGTTGCGAGCCGTTTTCCGGTGCGGCCCATTCCGGTCATTACTTCGTCGGCGATGAGAAGTATTTCGCGACGGCGGCAGATTTCCGCGATGCGCGGCATGTACTCGGCGGGAGGGACAACCGCGCCGAGAGTCGCGCCGGAAATTGGCTCAACGATGAAGGCGGCGATGCGATCGGTTTGTCGGCTGGCGATATTTTTGTCGAGGACGTCTTCCAGTTCGGCGGCGCACGCAACATTGCATCCGGGATAATGCAGATTCAGGGGGCAACGATAGCAATAGCAGGGATCGATGTGGGGACAGTCGCGCAAGAGCGGCGCGAACGGCGCGCGACGCTTGATATTTCCGGAGACCGCGAGCGCGCCAAGCGTGCTGCCGTGATAGCTCTGCCAGCGGGAAACAAACTGAGTGCGATTTGATTCGCCGCGCTCGAGAAAATACTGACGGCATAATTTTAGGGCTGTTTCGGCGGCTTCCGAGCCGCCCGACGTGAAGAAAACGCGGCCGGGCCCGTCTGGCGATTCGCGAAAGTTTCGAGGCGCAAGCTCGAGTATGCGGCCGGCAAGTTCGGCAGCGGCGCGCGTGGTGAATTGCGAGGAATGTACGTAAGCGAGCGAGCTTGCCTGTTCGAAGATGGCGCGGGCGACGGATTCCACACCGTGGCCTATGGAAACGACCGCGGCACCGCCGCAGGCGTCGAGGAGTTTTCGGCCGTCGGCGGTTTCAATGAAACAGCCTTGGCCGCGTACCGCTTCCGGGTACGATTTATGGAAATTGCGCGGAAAAAGAGCGTCGGCCACGTTTTTTTGTCCGGTGCGAACGATAGGCTGCCGCGCGTAGCGTTTTACCACGTGCGTTTACTGCGCGGGCTGGGCGATTCTAGCAGAAATACCTGAAATGCATTCCCGGTGAGTTTCAGTTTTCAGACAACCGCATCGCGAATCCGAGAATCTACCTGAAGGAAAGATAAATCGTTAAGGAGGGCTCATACATGAAAGAACAACTGTCATCCACGAATCGAGACTTGCAAGTCACGAGACATCCTCAGGCGACGCGCCCCGAATTTGTGGCGTTTGACGAATTATTCGACCACGTCCAAGAGCTTCATGAATCCATTGAAAAGAGAGCATATGAACTTTTCGAGCATGACGGGTGTGACCAGGGCCGGGCACTGGAGCACTGGCTGAGCGCGGAGAAGGAGACTTTGCATCCGGTCGCCGTCGAGTTGAGGGAAACTGATGATGCGCTGACCGTGCGCGCCGAAGTTCCGGGATTCCGCGGGGAAGATTTGAAGCTGAGCGTTGAACCGCGAAGGCTGGCGATTTCGGGCAAGAGGGAAGCGCACGAGGAAAAGAAATCGCGGCGGACAATTTATCAGGAGTATCTCTCGAACCAGATTTGCCGTTCGCTGGAACTGCCGATAGAGATCGACCCGTCGGAGACGAAAGCGGCAATTCAAGATGGCGTGCTGGAGATTTCGATGCCGAAGGCGCCGCGCACGCGGCAACTCCGCGTGGCGGCGGGTCGCGCGACGTAAATCCGGCGAGGAGAGAGACGCTTCGACGTAGTTCCTGCGCGGCGGGCAAAAGGGGCCAACTTCACGTGCATCGGATTCGCACGACGCGCCACGCAGAAGTTTGTAAAAGTTTGGAAGGCATCTGCTAACCTTAGGGCGGGCTTTCGACATCAGAAGGAGACGGAGGGGGACGATGCCTATGAAGAAACATGTGCTGATTTGTGGACTTCTGCTGGCGGGACTGGCGATGCCTGCACTGGCGGGTTCGTCGCGAAGCGATGATGTAAGCCGCATCCAGGCGGCAACGGATGTTTTCAAGGAAATCGTGGACACGCCCGAAAGTTCCATACCGTTGGATTTGCTGCAATCGGCGTCGTGCATCGCGATCATTCCGGGGCAAATGCATTTCGCCTTTATTGTGGGAGGGAATTACGGCAAGGGGATCGTGATCTGTCGCATCGGCGACAAACCGACCAGAGTCTGGAGCCCGCCGGCGTTCGTGATGATCAGCGGTGGGAGCTTTGGATTCCAGATCGGCGGAGCGTCGACGGATTTGATTCTTGTGTTTCGGAACCGCAACGGACTGAAGAAGCTATTGAGCGACAAATTCAAGATAGGTGGTCAGGCGACCGCAGCGGCAGGGCCAGTGGGCCGCGATGCAAGCGCGAGCACGGATTTGCAGTTGCACGCGCAAATTTTGTCGTATTCACGAAGCCGGGGCGTTTTTGCGGGCATCAGCCTTGCCGGCGCCGTTTTCCAACCGGACCATGACGGAGACGTGGCCATGTACGGCGAGACCATGGATTCGCAAACAATTCTGAACGGCAAGGTGGTTATGCCGAAGGAAGCGGCGGAGTTGATGGCTGAGGTGAAGAAGTACGCGTTGTAGGAACGTGGCGAAGGCGGATTTAAGAAGCAAAAACACGGCAAGAGAGTTTTCTTGCTCTGCTTCAGGCGCGATGAGCGGCAACGCGTTTAGTTTAGTAAGGTTCGGTGAGAGTTATCTGATTCGAGACACGCGCCGGTGGATTTCTGTGCGTCCCGGCGGCGTCAATCTGCTACGATATGGTCGTTCCTCATGGGACTCCGGTCCGCAGCGCAAAACGAACCGGTGATTCAAGTTTGTCCGCAATGTGGCGCGGTAAACAATCAAGCAGTTGAGGTGTGTCCGTTTTGTGAATCTGCGTTTGCGGCGGCCCAGCCCGCTCACGCTGCACAAGCACTCGTTTCCACCCCCTCTGAAGAACCAGAATGGCGCCGCGAGGTTGCCCGACGCATGGAAGTCTACCGTTCGCGGCGGCATCCATCGGAGGAGGAGGAGTCGCAGACAGCTTTGCCTTTTAATCACAATAATTCTCGCGAGGTAATCACCACGGCAACGGCGCCGCGCACGCTCGCACGTCTGCGCCCGACACAGCGCGTGGAAATACGCGTCACGCAGCCGCAGCTCGATTTCTCCGTGGTCGAAAATTACCGGGCGCATCCGGAGGGTGCATTGGCGCCGGTGGCGGAATTGGCGAGCCGCCGGCTTGCCGGGGCTCTGGACGCGGCGATGGTGCTCGGCGTATTCGTCGGCTTTCTCGGGCTTTTCCGCTCGATGGGCGGGCAGCTCGGATTCGTGCGCATGGATTTCGCGATATACGCGGCGACGTTCTTCTTGATCTACGCGATTTATTTCTGTCTGTTCACTCTTTTTTCAGGCTCGACTCCCGGAATGCACGCGCGCGGTCTCGCCGTTGTGGCGCTGGATGGCACTTTCCCAGAGACGCGCCAGCTTCTGTGGCGCAGTTTCGGCTATTTGCTCTCCGGGGCGACGTTGATGCTCGGTTTCGTCTGGGCGTTGTGGGATGAAGACCGGATGACATGGCATGACCGCATCTCGCAGACCTACATCACCACCGCATCCGAAGACGATTCTGGTCCCGCCGATCAGTACGGTAATTCGCCACAGGAACGAACCAGGTAGTCCCCCAAGTTGTGAACCATAAACTGCCGAAACACCACAGAGCCAACGCGACCTGCGCGAATGTAGTGTAGGCGCGGCCATCCACGGGATAGGGGCGAGCATCGAAACATTTTGATATGGGACTGCTACCGGTCGATTGCATGGCCACTGATAAAGGTGGCGCCGGGGATGCTATAATCTGAGTTGCTCGAGTGGGCTGTTTGCAGGCGGAACGGCAAAGCGCCGGGCACGGGAAAAACACATGAGTTCATTTTGGAAGAAGGTTGTCGTTGTGCTGTCGGTGCTGATTTTCGCTTATGTCGCCGTAGGCTACGTGAAAGGCAAGACCGGGGACGACAAGTCATACATTTCTCTCACGGTCTACAGCGAAGTGCTGCAGCGCATCCAGGACAACTACGTCGACCAGCCGGACATTCACAAAGTTACCTCCGGGGCTCTTCATGGGCTGCTCGATTCCCTCGATCCGCAATCGAGTTATTTGAGCGCGCTTGAATACACCGACTACAAGCAAAAAGTTGGCGACAAATCGAAGGGCGGGATTGGCGTGTTTATCTCAAAGCGCTTCGGTTACGTGATCGCGGTTTCCGTTCTTCCCGACAGTCCCGCGCAGAAAGCCGGGCTTCACGATGGCGATCTGTTCGATTCAATAGCGGGCTTCCCGACCACGGAAATGTCCATCGGGCAGGCGCAGGTTCTGCTGACGGGGGAACCGGGGCAGACCGTGAAAGTGGACGTGATTCGCCGAGGCACGCAGCAACCATTCAGCGTGACAATGACCTACGCCAAACTGCAGTCGCCACGCGTCCTGCAGGAGGAAATGCAGAAGGACATCGCCTACATTCGCGTGCCTGCTTTCGAGTCCGGAACGACCAAACAAATTCGCGACAAGCTGGTGGAGTTTCAGCGCCAGGGCGCCAAGAAGCTGATTCTTGATTTGCGCGATTGCGCTTCAGGCCCCTCCAATGAGGGAGTCGATGCGGCGCAGCTTTTCCTGACTTCCGGTACGATTGCAACGCTTCGCGGACAGACGGTGGCGACGCAGACGTTCTCGGCTGACTCTTCAAAGGCCGTATGGAAAGGGCCGATGACGGTATTGATTTCAAACGGCACGGCTGGACCCGCCGAAATCGTTGCCGCCGCGGTCGCGGATAATCATCGCGGAGATACCGTCGGCGAAACAACTTTCGGCACGGCTTCGCAACAAAAGATAATCACGTTGGACGACGGCGCAGCGCTGATCCTTACCGTCGCCAATTATTTCACGCCCAATGGCAAATCCATTCCCAAGGAAGGCGTTGAGCCGACAGTGCAAGTGAATCCGCAAGCCGTAAACGACATCGCACAGCTCAATCAGAATCAGCTTGCGCCGCCTGCTCCCGGGCAGCTTCCATCCGCTGATGATCCCGTCGTAAAGCGCGCCATTGAGATTCTGCAGGCTCCCGCCGCCGCGCCGAAGGCCGCTTGATTCGCGCGTGGCGGTGAAAAGCGCGCGGACACGAACTCGCAGACTGGGTTTCCCGTCGCGCATTATTTTCTTCTTTTTAGCGATTGCATTTCTCGCCGCCGGTTGCCAGAAAAAGCCGTTACGCAAATCTGAACTGCGTTTCATTACGCGCGATCTGGTGGCCGTGGCTCAAAAAACCGCTGGGCGCGACACTGAAATCGTAATCCGTCCGGAAGTGGGTGCACGGCAGAGCGAACGCGGACAACTTGTCGCCGACGATATTTTCATTAATTTGCCGGACGCCGCAAAAGTCCCCGCGGTTGAAAGCGCACTCGACCGAGCAGCGGCGCGTTATCATCTGGCTCGCGTGCCGCGCTCCAGTTCGACCGACGTGATTCGCTTTGATTACTGGCTGAACGGCCGCCGGACACACTCGATTCACATCACACTGGCGAATTTGACGAATGCGAATCGAGCGGAAGCGGAACCGAGCGGTCCCCGCCTCGCCATTATTATCGATGACCTCGGCAACGATCCCGCGCCCGCCGAAGCGCTCCTGAAACTTCCCTTCCCGCTGACGCTTTCGATTTTGCCGGACCAGACCCATTCCGCTGAGATTGCGGACGAAGCATTCCGCCGAGGCGATCAAGTGATGCTTCACCTCCCGATGGAATTTGAAGGGAATGCGGCCAAGCCGGAAGCCATCGAGTTGCGCGTGGGTATGGGTGCCGGCGAAGTCGACCGCTTGCTTGCGCGGATGCTCGTTGCCGTTCCGCATGCCGCGGGTATAAATAATCACGAAGGATCGCGCGCGACAGCCGATCCGGCGCTGATGGCCGACGTCATGGCGGTTCTTCGGCAGCGGAATCTTTTTTTCATCGACAGTCGCACCACGGTAGCGACGGTTGCGTATGAAGCCGCGCGGCAAGCTGGTGTCCGAGCAGCGTCGCGCAAAGTTTTCCTCGACGACGTCGAGACGCGCGAAGCAATTCTGAAGCAGATCGAACTCGCCGAGCGCGACGCTGCGAAAGAAGGTTCGGCCATTGCGATTGGCCACCCGCATCCCGCGACAATCGCTGCGCTGGAGCAAGCTTTGCCGCAACTCAAAGCGCGGGGCGTG
>DASZCH010000184.1:0-36988 GCA_035943235.1 Candidatus Acidiferrales bacterium | reverse complement strand
ATGAGTTCGGGGTTTAACTCAGACGTGAACGTGGGCGCCGATGTTTGCCATGTTCAGACGGAAGACCATGGGCAGCCGGAGTGCCTGATCGAGACGCTGGTATATCACCGAGGGCGGATTTTTCATCGGCGCACGTCGAATTATTCGCGGTTAGTGGTAGCGCCGGGAATTTCGGAAGAGGCGCTGCGCGAGCGCGTGGAAGCGCAGCATCGCGCGGTGATGGACGCGGTGCGCGATGGGGCGATTGCCATTCCG
Source organism: Candidatus Acidiferrales bacterium (assembly GCA_035943235.1). Taxonomy (GTDB): domain Bacteria; phylum Acidobacteriota; class Terriglobia; order Acidiferrales; family UBA7541; genus DAHUXN01. The sequence goes on along the minus strand of DASZCH010000184.1, from coordinate 36,733 downwards.
CCGGCTGTGGAAGGCGGCGCGCGCGCGCCGAGCGATGGGATTCAGGTGCGACTGCGCAACGCGAGTTCGTGGGTGGCGGCAGGCCATGCCACGCTCGACGTGCAAGTTGTGAGGCGCGGTGGCGGCGAGGCTGTAGCGAATGCGAATGTCGAGGCGAGTTTCACGGGATTGAAAGGCGATGCGCACTTTTCCGCAACGACCGGCGAGGACGGCGTGGCGGAGTTGCGTTTCGCGATGCCGCCGCTGGGGGCCAACGGCGCTGAGTTAGTGATTCGAGCGAAGGCAGAATCGGGGAGCGACGAAGTTCGTGATGAGGTGCGTTACGCGTTGCGCTCGAAATCAAGACCCGCGCCGCCGGAAACGAAATCCTGAAGGTCGCGTACCGAATACGACGATGCAAGTAATGATTAACGGCGAAGCGCGCGAAGTTCCAGACAGTCTGAATGTTACCGCGCTTCTCGCGCATCTGGGAATCACGGCTGAGCGCGTCGCGATTGAGCGCAACCGCGACATTCTGCCGCGCTCCGCATGGCCGGAGACTACCGTGGACGTAGGCGACTCCTTCGAGATTGTCCATTTCGTCGGCGGCGGTTAAATTCCTTCGAGAAGGTGGCCGAGTTTTTTCTTTTTGATAAGCAGGTAGCCGCGGGCGCGTCGCGTCGTGGGCGGCTGGCAGGGAACCCGTTCGGCGACGCGAATTCCTCCGGCTTCAAGTTGCGCGACTTTATCGGGATTGTTCGAGAGCAAACGGACGGCGCGGACGCCGAGCAGTTTGAGCGCCTGCGCGCAGAAACGATAATCGCGATGGTCAGCGTCGAATCCTAGTTTGTGATTCGCTTCGACGGTGTCCATGCCGCGATCCTGCAGTTCGTAAGCCTTCAATTTATTCATCAGGCCGATTCCACGGCCCTCCTGCGGCAAATAAAGAACGATTCCGCAACGCGAGCGCGCCGTGCGTTCAAGAGCCATTTCGAGTTGCGCGCGGCAATCGCATCGCTCGGAGTGAAACACGTCGCCCGTGAGGCATTGCGAATGAATGCGCACGAGCGGAGCGTCTCCGCGCAGAATTCTGCCGTGCACGAGCGCGACGGCGCTTTCCGCAGCGTTTGCTCCTGCGATTCCGAGAATCGTGAATTTTCCGTATCGCGTTGGCAACTCCGCGCGCGCGACGATGCGCGGCTTGCCCGATTTTTTCTTGCTTGCCATGATGAGTCTTTGCGCGCCTCCGAAAACGAATCATTATAGCAGCAGTGACGAAGGCCGCCTGGTTTTCGAAGGGCGAGTATCAAATCAGAGCGGAGGTGACGGCGGAGACTAGCTCCGGGATTTCGATGCGGATTTGAGTGCCGTCGCCTTCGCGGCTGTGAATGTCCATGCGGAACTGGTCGCCATAGAGGAGGCGCAGGCGCTCGCGCACGTTGCTGATGCCGATTCCGTTGTTGTAAATGCGGGCGAGGCGGTCGGAAGAAATTCCCATGCCGTTGTCGTCAATGTCGATGGTGAGGTGGCCGTCAACCAGGCGCGTGCGCAGACGGATTTCGCCGCCTTCGAGTTTGGGCGCGAGTCCGTGGCGAATGGCATTCTCGATAATCGGCTGCAACAACATGCTGGGCACAAAAGTATCGAGCGTGCTTTCGTCGACTTCCTTGAAGAATTGCAATTTGTCGCGGCCGAAGCGCGCAACTTCAATGTCAAGATAATCGTCGATGAAATCGAGTTCGTCGCGCAGCGGCACGAATGTCTCGTGCTTGCGCAACAGGCGGCGCAGAATATTCGAGAGCTTGACGACGACGATGCGGGCCATGTCCGGGTCGTAGCGGACGAGGGACGAAACGGTGTTCAGCGTATTGAACAGGAAATGCGGATTGATCTGGCTGGAGAGCGCGTCCATTCGCGCCTTGAGCAGGAGCTGCTGATTTTGCTCAAGGTTCATCTCGATGCGCGTGTTGTTCCAAATTTTGATGGGCATGGCGACGCACATCACCGTGGCCAAAACGATGAGCGGCACCCAGCGCCAGTCGGGATATGCAAGCGTGTAGAGCCATTTGCCGTGGACGGAGTAGGAAAGCGCATAACGGCCGAAATCGAGCACGGCGCATGCGGCAAGCGGAACCATGGCCCAGTTGAGTTGGCCGTGACGCGCAAGCCGCCAAATCGATTTCGGGATGTTGAGAAAAAGGAATGGGCCGAAATGCCAGACGTCTTCCTTGTTGGGCATGCCCTGGCGAATGATGCCAGCGAGCAAACCGACCAACGCGGCGAGAGGGGTGGCTATCCATTCATGATTGCCGAATGCGGGCAGGCTGAGCATAGAGCCGCCGAGCAGCCCAACCATTCGTCCGCCAAGCAGGCCAAGCAAGAACGCGCCGGGGAGCGTCAGGTCAAAAAAATGATAGCCGACAAGGCGCAACACGACTCCGAGCGCGAGCGGCGGCGTTAAGAAAAGCAGCAGCAGGACTTTCTGATCCGAATCGCGCACCTCATTGAAGAGTACGCGGCGAAATCTGACGAAGCGCACCAGCAACGCGGCCAGCGATGCCGAGAAGCCGACCTGCAAAACCAGCGTAAACAGAAGCTCTTTTTGGGTATCAAGAGGTTCCATAGGCATTGCAGCTCAAGTTAGCCAATCCGGGGAGGGAAGTAAAGCCCGCAGCGATTTTGTGACGCGATGAAGGATGGACGAGGCGCTATTTTGCCTTGTGGAATTTATCGACGCCCACGGAGAACGTCATCAGCGCCTTGGCGACGAGCTTGCGGCGGTCGTCAATCACATCGCACTCGACTACCGCGAGATATTTTCCCAAACGGATGACGCGCGCCTCGGCGAAAATAGTGCCGCGCGAGACCGGCTCGAGAAAATTGATTTTCATTTCCACGGTTGCCGTGCGTGAGCCAGGCGGCAGGGACAAATACGTGGCGAGGCCTCCGGCTGTGTCGGCGATAGAGGCAAGCACGCCTCCGTGGACGACGCCGTGAATCTGTTTATGCCGCGGCTGGACTTTCATTTTCAGCACGGCGCGACCCGGCCCCGCGTCATCGAAACGGAAACCGAATTGGCGGGCCGTGTTACTGAAATGGAAGCGGCGTCCGAGCGCGGTGATGGTCAGAGGCTTGACGATTTCTTTCGTCGCGGTCTTTTTCGCGCGGCGCATGTCAGCTTGCCATCACTCCACCGTCGAGGGGAAGCGCCACGCCCGTCATCCAACTGGACTCATCGGAAGCGAGATACAGCGCGAGATTCGCAATGTCTTCAGGACGTCCCATGCGGCCAATGGGGATTTGCGATTCGCGCAAACGCCGATACGCGACAGGATCCGGCGCCCGCGAAATCGCGGCGAGCGACATTTCCGTTTCGACAAGCGCGGGGCAAATACAATTTACGCGAATATTTTCGTGCGCGTGGTCGAGGGCCATGGCTTTGGTGAGAAGCGTGACGCCGCCCTTCGAAGCGCAGTAAGCGGCGCGCTGTTTGATGCCGACGATGCCGAGATACGAACCGATGTTGATGATTGAGCCGCCGCCGGCCCGCCTTAAAGCAGGCACGGCCGCACGAGACATCAGAAATGTGCCCGTGAGGTTGACGGAGATGACGCGAGCCCAATCGGCGTCGGAAGTTTCCTCAACTGAGCCGACGTGAACCGTTCCGGCATTGTTGATGACGATATGAAGCTTTCCAAAGCGCTCTTCGACGGCGCGTACAGCGTGCTCGACGGAAGCGTTGTCCGTGACATCGCATTCGAGCGCCACTGCCTCGCCTCCGGCAGCGGCAATTTCGCGGGCAACGGCGTCGAGTTTGTCGCGACGCCGCGCCGCGAGTCCCACCTTTGCGTCTTCACGCGCCAATGTGAGCGCGCAGGCGCGGCCAATGCCGGTTCCACCGCCGGTTATCAGCGCCACTTTTCCGGAAACTCGCTGCATCGCAGGCCTGCCTGGCTACGTCTAAACAAAGACGAGAGTTTGCGAATCTAGCATTGCGCGTCTAGGATTCGCAAGCGCCGGCCCACGTTTTGAGGACTCACGGATGAAAATCGGCATCACAGGCTATCCAACTTACGGCGGTTCGGGAGTGGTGGCGACTGAACTTGGCATGGAATTGGCCGCGCGCGGGCACGAGATACATTTCATCAGTTACGCGATGCCGATGCGGTTGAATCCTGCCGAGCGTATTTATTTCCACGAAGTGGAAACGACCACGTATCCGCTGTTCGATCATCCACCGTACACACTGGCGCTGGCGGTGAAAATGGCGGAAGTCGCCGAGTCGGCTCCGCTCGACTTGCTGCACGTACATTATGCGATTCCGCATTCGGTAAGTGCGCTTTTGGCTCGCGAGATGTCCGCGCCACGGCGCTTGCCGTTTATCACCACGCTGCACGGGACGGACATTACGCTCGTCGGAAATGACCGCAGCTACCTGCCGATCACGCGTTTTTCGATTGAACAGAGCGACGGCGTGACGGCGATTTCCGAGTATCTGCGCGACCGCACAGTGCAGGAATTCGATATTCGCCGGCCGATTGAAGTGATTCGCAATTTCGTGAATTGCGATCTCTATTGCCGCGCGGAGGATCAGAGCAGGCGCAACGAATGGGCTCCCAACGGGGAGCCGATTTTGATGCATCTGTCGAATTTCCGGCCCGTGAAGCGCATCACAGACGTCATCGAGATTTTCGCGCTTGTGCGCGAGAAGATGCCCGCGAAGCTGGTGATGATCGGCGATGGTCCGGACCACGGCGCCGCCGAGCATCTTGTTAAACAGAAAAAACTGGGACGAGACGTTTTCTTTGCCGGCAAGCAATCGCGGGTTCAGGATTTTCTCGGAGTGGCGGATCTTTTCCTGCTTCCTTCGGATTTGGAGTCGTTCGGTTTGGCCGCGTTGGAAGCGATGGCTTGCGAAGTTCCGGTGGTGGCGACGAAAGTGGGCGGCGTGCCGGAAGTGGTGACGCACGGCGTAGATGGATTTCTGGCGGCGCCGCGCGATGTTGCCGGAGCCGCGAAATACGCCATTGAAATTCTTTCGCGCGCGGATCGCGGACGCGAAATGGGGAGACAGGGACGCATCAACGCGCGAAAAAGGTTCTGCTCGAACGACGTGATTCCTCTGTACGAAGCGTATTACCAGCGCGTGCTGGAAGCATCCCCAGCCGCCGCCCGCGCGTAGCGTCCCGTAAATTACCTGTCTGGAATTGTTGGCCTGGAAGTGCGAGTTTTGGCCCCACGCGCCGAGAACTCATTCTAGTCGCCCTGCAAAGAAGCGGGCTGAAGGGAATTAATGACGCAGTTGATGTCGGCCTGGGAAATGACGCCGGCGGATTTGGATGTGAAAAGAAGGCGCATTTGCTGTTCATGCGAATCGAAGAGATGCACCATGACAGCGCGGTCAATCGCCGGGTCACCGAACTGTAAACCGCGGTTATTTCCTGACTCGAATGTATAAATCGTTTTCGTTCCGTACGCGCCGAACGCGAGTTTCCATTGCAGAAGCGTGCTGATGCGGACGGCTTTGTCCCGCGAAATAAAGGGCGAAATACCCGCGGGCGAAGCGTCGTACACGGCCAGGTACAAGGCATAGTTGGTCGGAAAAAGGTCGGCGCCGAAAACAGTCTGGTACTGGCGGTAGATTTGAGGATTTCCCGTTCGGATGCCGTCGAGAATATTTTTCTCGCCTTCGGGATCGAAGAAGAGCAACACGGCGCCGGACTTGAAATCGATTTCCGAGTGACCGTTTGCCGAATTTTGCTTATCGATGCCTTTCCACGGCGCGCCGAACTCGAATCCGTAGGCCGAAAGGTTTTTCTCTTGAACCGGTGAAGCGACGGTGGAGGGAAGAGGTTTGGGCACGTCCCGCAAAAATGGCGACGAAGCGGCCCAATGACGGGCTTCAAAGTAGATCAGCGTTTGCAGGCCGAAAAGCAGGACATAAACGCCGATGGCGAGGGCGATGAGGGCCAGAATAACGGTAACGCGGGCGGACTCTTTTTTCTCGGGCATGGCGTCGAGATGCGAATCTAACAGGCTCGACGCCGGAGTGCAAACTTCGCGGAAATGCCTTGGCTATCGTGAGAAAGGTGCCGACGAATATCAGCTTTCGCGATTGCCGTTCCCGTTGCCGTTGCCATTTCCACCGTGCGCTGCTTCGTCGCCATCCTTATACAAATACTTGATGGAGCGCTTATAAACGAGCAGATTGGGGCTGCCGAAGCGTGTGAGCTTGATGCAATCCTGGTCGTACCACTCAACGATGCCGCGAAGCACTTCTCCGTCGGTCAAGACGACGGCAACCGGTGTGTGCGCCTGCATCTGCTTGACGTAGTAGAAGCTTTCTGCGTGGGTTTGATCCGGCGGAGCCGGTTTTTTGCGCGGAGCAGGGCCCTGGGGCTCGTGCGTTCCGCGGGGCGGGTATTGCTGTTCCTTTACTTCTGTGAGCGTAGGACGAAATAGCTTGCGGTTCACGATGATGGCTCCTTGCGTTTTACTGCGCTGCCTATTTGACTACACAGACCGAGGTTGGGTTTCCAAATAAATGAAATCTTTTTTTGTGCTCGGCCGATCAGCTGATCAGCGGTTCCCGAGGGCCACAGCTAAAGCGTCGAGCCCAAGTTGCCGGCCCACGTTACGACGCAACCGGCCCTGCAGACGATCCAAGCCGTCCGCTGCCCGCGCGACCCATCCGTCTGTAATGCTACCTGCCAGGTGTTCAAGTTCATTTTGCAAATCCGGGTTGCGTGGCACGAAATCTTTCGCGCTATGGGACAACTCAAGCAGGTCTGCCAACAGACTATAAAACAGAGGTAAGAGATTTTCAAACGATTCCGATTCGGACTTGGCGAGGCGCGCCGTCGCCGCGAAAATCGCGCGATAGGATTTGCCGGCCGCCGCGTCTGCAATCAGGCGCAGAACCTCCCGTCGAAGCCGCGCGGACTCCGCTACATCCAGTTCCAGAGCCATGCCGGGACAACCGTCAGCGAGCTGCGCCGCAAGTTTGCGCTGTGGGGCTTTCCAATCCGTGCGCTGTTTGAGCAGGCCTTCGATTTCTGCGGCTGCGACTGGCGCGAACCAGAAAGTGAGGCAGCGCGAGCGGATCGTCGGAAGCAGTGAATCGACGAGGGGCGCGAGCAGGATAAGAGTTGCGCTTTCGGGAGGCTCTTCGAGAATCTTGAGGAAGACATCGGCGTCCGTCCAGCGCATCGTGTCGGCGTCATCAAGTATGAAAATGCGCCGGCGTCCTTGCGGCCGGAAATACGCTGCGCGTTGGACGGCGCGCAACTGGCCCATGCGAATCATCGGGCGGGCCACGGGATTTTTGCGGCGAACAGGGTCAGGGACGACAGTCCAAACGTCGGGATGCGTTTCGAGGATCAAGGGCATCCGTTCGACGGTGGCTGCGTCGGGATTTTCTCCGCGTTCGGCGAGGCCCTGCTCGATCAGCGGTGTTGGAGCAGCGAGCCGGGAGATTTTCACGCACGTGGCGCACTCGCCGCAAAAGTCGTCGCGGAGCCTTTCGCAATTCGCGGCCTGCGCGAACATGCGCGCGAGCGTGTATTTGCCAACGCCGCGCGGACCAACGAAAAGCAAGGCGCTGGGGACGCGCTCGCGACTGAGCATCGCGCGCAGAGAAGAGACAATTCGTTCGTTGCCGAGAAATTCGCTGAAGCCCATTAGGATTTGCCGGAGCGCCGCGCATTTCGCAGAATGCGGCGTTCGACAGCCTCCATTACTTGACGATGGATCGCTTCTGGCGCAAGTATTTCGCGTTGGTCGAGATCCATGCAATTTATTGTGCGCCAATTTTGCCGCTTGGCAAGGCGATCGTAGACACTCGCGGCAGCTTTTAGATGCGCGAGATTTGCTTCCTGCAAGTCATGACGGCGGCGCGTGTAATCGCGAGCGTTTTTCTTGCCGACCATGGTCTGGGCCTTCGCGGCGGGCAAACGCAAATAAATCACGATGTCTTCACGCGGCAAGCCGTACACGCCGTATTCCAGTTGTTCCAGCCAGCGCAAGAATTCCGCCAATTGCCGGCGAGGAACGCGCGCGCCCTGATGCGCGAGGTTCGAGCCGATATAACGATCGGCCAGAATCGTTTTGCCTTGCGCGAGATTTTCTTCGAGATGTCTTTTGTTCTCCAATCGGTCGCCCGCGTAAAGCAGCGCGGAGAAATGCGCGTCCACTTCGGGCAAGCCGCCGAAATCGCCGTTCAAATATCGCGCGACCATGCGTCCGAAAAAACCTTCGTAATGCGGGAAGCTGACGGTGATGTGCGCCGCATTGCGTTGGCGCAGCGCGCGCGAAAGCATTTCGAGTTGCGTGCGCTTGCCGGAGCCGTCAATTCCTTCGAGCGCGATGAATTTCCCGCGGGCAGGCATCAGAGTGGCGGACAGTCTAACATATTCGACAACTTGGTCTATTGCGCGTGCTGACGGGAAAAAGTATGCGGGTTGGGCGTGCTAGAATGCGTCATGCCTCGCGCAGCGTCGTCAATCGCGTCGAATATTGAACAGATTCGCGAGCGCATCGCGCGCGCAGCGGCTCGCGCGGATCGCCGGGCCGAAGAAATTGTGCTAGTGGCGGCCGCGAAGACGGTTTCCGCGGAGGCGATACGCGCCGCCTACGATGCGGGCATACGCGCGTTCGGCGAAAATCGCGTGCAGGAGTGGGAGGAAAAGCAGCCGCAGCTCACGGATTTGAAGGCGAGCTGGCATTTGATCGGGCACTTGCAAAGCAATAAAGCGCGGCGAGCGGCACGACTGTTTGACTGGATTGATTCCGTCGATGACGCGGCGCTGGCGTTGAAACTTGACGATGCGGCGGGCGAAACGAACGAATGGCTCGCGGTTCTGATTGAGGTGCAGCTGGATCCCGCCGAAAAGAAATCGGGCGTCGCGCCGGCCGACCTTCCGGCGCTTGCCGAGACCATCGGGCAGATGCCGCATCTCGAGCTTCGCGGCCTGATGACAATTCCGCCATATTGCGAGGATCCCCGCGATTCGCGTCACTACTTTCGTCGGCTGCGGCGGCTGCGCGACGATCTCGAGAGACAATTTGATCGCTCGCTCCCCGAATTATCGATGGGCATGAGTCACGATTTCGAAATTGCCATCGAAGAGGGAGCAACGCAGGTGCGCGTCGGGACGGCAATTTTCGGCGAACGCGCGAAGGAATAGCTGCGAAGCAATGCTGGCGTGACAATACTTGCGTGACAATGCTCGCCTGACAATGTGTGCGTGACAATGATTGACGTCACTTCACGAGAAGGAGCGGTCGTTCTCTGCGTGCGCATTGTGCCAAGAGCGAGACGCGATTCGATTGACGGCGAATTTCAGGGCGCGTTGAAGGCTCATGTCACCGCGCCGCCCGTTGATGGCCGCGCGAATGACGCGGTGCGCCGAATGCTGGCGGCGCGTTTGAATGTGTCCGTCTCGGCTGTTAAGATTCTGTCCGGCGAGAAGAGCCGGACGAAGCGCGTGGAAGTGCGCGGCGTGACACCGGCACAAGTCCAATCGCTGACTGAAACGTTCGAGTAGGCCGCGTCGCGCCACTCGAAAGAGAAGAGAGCCACTCATGCCCGACCTCAAGGCAATTCAAGCTGAACTTCGCGCACAAAAGCTCGATGGCTGGCTTTTCTACGACCATCACCATCGGGATCCGATTGCCGCTCGCGTGCTGGGACTCGAATCGAACGGCATGGCGACGCGACGGTGGTTCTATTTTGTTCCGTCGCGCGGGACGCCGGGGAAACTGGTGCATCGGATTGAAGCGAAACAGCTCGACAGCCTTCCCGGGCGCAAAATCGAATATTCGGGATGGGAAGAACTGCACAAAGGGCTGGGGAAGATTCTGCGCGGCTCAAAAGCCATTGCCATGCAATATTCGCCGCAGAATAACATTCCGTACATTGGATTGGTTGACGCGGGAACGATCGAATTCGTGCGGAAACTTGGCCCGAAAGTCGTGAGCTCCGCCGATTTGGTACAGAAATTCGAGGCAGCGTGGACTCCCGAGCAATTCGAATCGCACAAGCTGGCCGGGCGAGTGGTGGATCGCGTGACGCAAGAGGCGTTTGCGCGCGCGGGTTCGTTTGTACGCGAAAATAAATCGCTGACGGAATTCGAGCTGCAGCAATGGATGGCCGCGCAGTTCCGCGCGAATTCTGTCGTCGCCGACTCGGCCCCGAATGTTTCCGTCGGCGCGCACGCGGGCGATCCGCATTACGAGCCAAAGACGGTGGGCAGTTTTCCGATTCGCAAAGGCGATCTGATGCTGCTCGACGTGTGGGGCAAACTCGACCGTCCCGGCAGCGTTTTTTACGACATTACGTGGATGGGATATCTTGGCGAATCGGTGCCCGCGAAGTTCACGAAGATTTTTCATATAGTGCGCGAGGCGCGCGATGCGGCCATCGAATTCGTGAAGCAGTCCGTTTCCGCCGGCCGCGCCACGTACGGATGGGAAGTGGACCGGGCCGCGCGCAATGTGATTCGCAAGGCGGGTTACGGCAAATATTTCACGCATCGCACGGGCCACAGCATCGGGCAGGACGTTCACGGCAACGGCGCGAACATGGACGGATTGGAAACGCGCGACGACCGGCGCATTGTGCCGCATACGTGCTTTTCCGTCGAGCCGGGAATTTATCTGCCTGACTTCGGCGTGCGCACCGAAGTGAATGTCTACGTGGGCGACGGCGAAGCCAGCGTCACCGGCCCGATGCAAGAGGAAATCATCGCGATCCTGGAGTAGGGGATCGGGGCGCGCGAGTACGATCGACCTCCGCGCACATCGAATTTGTGCGTCGTTTGACGCTCGCACTTGGTCAATGCTAAATTCAAATCACGCAGCCGAGGTAGCTCAGTTGGTAGAGCAGCCGATTCGTAATCGGCAGGTCGACGGTTCAAGTCCGCCCCTCGGCTCCAAACTTTTGGTTTTGCCCCGCGCAATGCAGGTCCGCTTAACAATTCTTCAGTGTGAATCGACTTGAATCGTGGTTTGCAGAGCGGCTTTATCCCAGCGTAGCAGGTACAGGGCGAGCAAAATAACGCAGCCGGCGACGGGGACCCAGAGGCCGGCGCGCAGGTTGCCGAATTTGTCTGAAACGTAACCCACGAGCCAGGGAAGGGTCGCGCCGCCGAGCCCGCCAAGCGCGAACATTCCGCCGACGAAGCGCGAGGCCGAGCCTTCAAAGCGCCGCGAAAGCTCCGCGATGGTGATAGGAAAAACCGCGGCGAGGCCAAGTCCTGCCAAGCCCACGCCCGCAGTCAGCGGCGGCAGGCTCGTCGAAATCAGCACGATGCAAGCGCCCAGAGTCGCCAGCACCAGGCCCGCGCGAGCCAGCGGGATTTCCCGAACGCGGCGCAAAATAAGAGGCGCCAACGCGCGTCCCAGCAGCAGGCCGCCCCAGAAAAACGACGGCACCACCACCCAGCCGATTCCCGCGCCTGTGTGCATGCGGCGTCCGAACGTGGCGACCCAGCCGCTGACCGCGCCTTCGGTGCCCACGTACAAAAAGAACAGCAGCCCGAGGATCGCGAGCACGCGCGCCTGAACGCGCGGCGATTTCGAAGCCGCGTCCGTTTGAGGCGCATCACGCCGCTCGACAATCGTGGCCAGCGGGCCGGCAAATATCAGCGAAAAGACGAAAACGCCGCCGCCTACGAGCAAAATCATTATGGGCAGCCTGTGAATTTTTACGAACCACGTGGCAATAAACGGAAAAACTACCGCGCCGACGCACCACGCCAGATTCAAAGTGTTGAGCGCGGCGGCGCGACGATGCGGACTCGACTCGGCGACGAGCAGATTCGTTGTTGGAATCGTCAAGCCGAGTCCGAGGCCGAACAACGTTACGGAAATGAGTCCAACAATCCACGTGACGAATCCGAGCGCGGCCACGCCGATGCCCATCAAACCGAATCCAGCCACGAGCGAGGGACGAAACCCGCGCCGCGTAAGAATCACGCTGGAAAGCAGCACGCCTGCCATCGAGCCTGCGAACTGCGCAGTGAAAAGCAGGCCCGCCTGCGTATCGTCGAGTTGCCAGCGCGCGGTGAGGAAGGGAAGCACGGGGCCGAGGAGCGTGGTGACCATGCCCGTGGCCACGAAGCCACCGTAGAGGTAGCCGACGGAAGTGGCTGCGGCGCGGTGGCCCAACGGTGATTCAGAAGTGGGCATTTACGAATTAGCGAGAAGCTGTTCCCGTGGATTCGCGGATGATGAGTTCGGGCTCGATGCTGACGGCCTTCGGATGACGAATGTTTTTCGGAGTCGCGATTCTTTTTAGCAAAGTCTCGGCCGCGATTTCGCCCATTTTACGCAAGGGCTGGCGAATCGTTGTAAGACTCGGATTTTGAAACGCGGCGCTTTGAATGTCATCGAAGCCGATGACGGAAATATCCTCGGGAATTTTGCGACCGGTTTCCCGAATGGCGCGAATCGCTCCGATGGCAGCCACATCGTTAAAAGCGAAGAGCGCGGTGAATTCGCCGCCGGTTGCGAGCAATTGCTTCGTCACTTCGTAACCGAGCACGGGAGAAGACGAAACGCCTTCGAGTTCGCCTGTGAGTTTCGAATTCACAGGCAGGCCGAGTTCGTTCGACGCTTCTTCGATGGCGCGCCAGCGCGGCGCCGTGTCCGAGCTGAAACTTTGCCCACGGATGAAGGCAATCTTGCGGTGGCCCAGGTCGAACAGATATTTCAACGCCAACCGCGCGGCACGTGAATGATCCAGGACAATATTTGTGACGCCTTCGATGGCGCGATGTCCTGAAACAGACACCACAGGCACGGGCAGAGGATGCTCGCTGGGCGTGTCGACCGCGATGATCCCTTCGACGGCGCGTTCAAGCAAAAGTCGCGGATACTCTTCCTTCAGATTCGCGCGGTGCCGGTGACTCACGACGAAATAAAAGTACCCCTCCTGCAGAAGATGTTCCTCAATGCCGCTGAGCACCAACGCGCCATAGCCCTCGCCGATTTCCGGCACCACGACGCCGACGGTGAACGTGCGCTGGTGCCGCAAGGAACGCGCAACGAAGTTCGCGCGGTAATTCAGGCGTTTGGCTTCGGCAAAGATGCGATCTTTGGTGCGATTCGGGATGGAGCGGGCGGCGGGCGCGCGATTGATCACCAGAGACACGGTGGCCGGCGCGAGTCCCAGGCCGGCTGCCAGTGATTTCAAGCTTACCGGTTGACCCGGTGCAAGCGCGGGGGAAATGCGCGATACGGGGATTTTCTTGCGCAACATGCGCGGAGTTTCCCATAAGCGAACGCGCATAGCAAGCCTCGACGGCGATAAAAGTCGGTAAAAAGGCGGAGTGCCCGCCAATTCGCCCGCCGCTCCTGGGGATTGAGTCGACGCCAGGTTTGCGACGACAGTGTAGTGCCAGATTCCGCTTGACACCTGCCAAAAATTGGCGCTATATGCGCAAAGGCCCTAGCAAATCGATTTAGCAGCACCGAATTCCGAATGTCTCGGAGTTCGCCTTCCAAGGGGATGTGTTGAAGTTCACTGAGAGGAGATTCATGATGCGTCCGCGATTCCGCCATTTTCTCTTCATAGCTGCGGTGCTGTTGATTTTTGGAGCCTCCCGCCCGGCATGGGCGCAATACAACGCCGGTATCCAAGGGACGGTGACGGATAATTCCGGCGCAGCCGTGCCGAATGCAAAAGTGACAGTGACGAACCAGGCGACGAATGTCTCCACGCAGACCGCCACGTCGGCGACAGGCTTCTATCAGGTGGGTCAACTGCCGCCAGGCAACTATACGGTCACAGTGGAAGTGACAGGCTTTCAAAAAAGTCAAACGAGCGACGTTGTAGTTCTGGCGGAGCAGATTCGAGGCTTAAATGTCGCGTTGCAGGTCGGCCAGGTCAGCCAAACGGTTACGGTGAATGGCTCGGTCGCACCTTTGCTGCAAACCGAGGACGCCAGCGTTTCGAAGACGCTCTCTGGCGACACAATTGAGGCGCTTCCTGCAGCAGGGCGCGATCCTTTTGAGCTGATCCGCCTGACACCCGGCGTGTTTGGAGATTCCGCGCGAACCGGCGTAGGCCAAGCGTCGAATCTTCCGTCGCAGGAAGGCCCGGGCGGTTCCAATAGCCAGATTTTCCAGATCGAAAACCAGGTGCAAGTTGTCAGCGATGGCCAGCGCGTTTCGGCGAACAATTATCTTCTGGATGGCGTCAGCATCAACAGTTTGGAGTGGGGCGGCGCGGTGGTGCTGACTCCCAACGAAGAATCCGTGCATGAAGTCGTGGTCACGTCAAGCGATTACGATGCGGCGGATGGGCGCAACTCCGGCGCGATCACGAAAGTGGATTCTAAGTACGGCACCGATAAGTTTCACGGAAGCGGCCTCTTCAAATTGGACAACGCCGGATTCAACGCGTTCAACAAATACAATGGTCCTTTCGGAAAGCCGCAGCGGAACAATGAGAATCTTCGGCAATTCGGCGGCAGCATCGGCGGCCCCATTATCCATAATAACCTCTTCTTCTTCTTTTCTTACGAAGGCGCGCGGGTAAACAATACACACGAAGATCTCAACGTCCTCGTGGAAACGCCGGAGTTTCGTCAGTACGTTATCGCGCAGCGGCCGAACAGCATCGCGGCCAAACTATTTGCGACTCCCGGGATTGAGCCACGCACGACCGCCACGATTTCTACCGTGGACTGTTGCTCGTTGAGCCAGCCTGCGGGCTTTTATTATTGCTGCACTTCGAATCCGGGAACGGGCGACACAGGCGGCGGACCGGATGGCATTCCGGATTTCGCCAAAATAAACACAATGGTTCCGAACACGTCCAGCGCCAATCAATACAACGGCCGTTTGGATTACCATCACGGGAGCGATCAATTTTTCGGCAGCTTTTACGTAACGCACACGAACAGTTTCCAGGGCGGTGACCGGCCACTCGAAGACTTATCCACGATTCCAACGAATACCGTGGCAACAATCGCGTGGACGCACCCGATAAATTCCTCGATGGTCAATGAAGCGCGGGGGAATTTTACCCGCTGGTACTTCAATCAGGTTGCCTCGTCTGCAGGAACGGATTTCGGGGTTCCTCAATACAACGTGTTTGACTTCGGCTCAGGGTTGGGCTGTTGCCTGACCTTGGGAGTCCCGGCTGCCGGCACCACACCGGGTATCTTCGCGCAAAATACCTATGAATTCCGCGATACCCTGAGCAAGGTGTGGAATAACCATTCGATTTCGACTGGAGTGCAAATTCGCAAGGAACAGGACAACAACACCGAGAACGGCACAGCGCGACCGAATTATCAATTCGAATCGCTCCTCAATTTTGCGAGCGACCAGGCGCAGCGGGAAGCCGTCACAGTTGACCCGACTACAGGAGCTCAAGCCAATGATTCGCGCGGTTTCCGTACGAGCGACTATTCCCTTTTTGTACAGGACAACTGGAAGGTTCGCCCGAATCTGGTCTTAAACCTTGGGCTTCGCTGGGAATACTTCTCACCCTTGTCTGACACACAAAAACGGCTCAGCAATTTCATTCCGAGTGCAACTGGCTTGGATGGCGTCGTGAACGGCAAGGTAGTTACTAGCCCAGACCTCTATCATTCGAGTCGTCATGATTTTGGGCCGCGTATCGGCCTTGCATGGTCTCCAAGCCGTTTTAACGACAAGATCGTGGTCCGCAGCGGGTTTGGAATCGCTTACAACCGTGTATATGACGCCATTTTGAGCCCGGTACGGCAAAATACGCCGTTCGAGGCTGCAGCCGTGCTCTGCTGTTCGAGCCCGATAATAACGCCATCGTCCCTTGGCATTCAATATAGCCTCGGGGCCAGCAATTCGCCGTTCAGCTTCCCGGCGAACCCCAATCTCGCTTTTGGGATCGATTCCAACACGGGCGGATTGTGCGCGAACGCAGCTTGCACGTCAGATACCCCTGTCGACGAATTCGCGGCCCCTCATAATCTGCCGAACGCATACGTGTATCTCTATTCAACGGGCATTCAGTGGGCGTTCTCGAAAAATGAAGTGTTTTCCATTGGTTACTCGGGCAGCAGTAGCCATCGGCTGATACGGCTCGAGGATTTGAATCGCTTCTTCCCCGGCGACACATTTGACGATAATCTTGATCTTGTCCAAAACGACGGAAGCAACGGGCAGCCGTGCGGAGCCGCGAACCCGACTTGCAGCGCGCCTCATCCAACCGGAAACATCAACTTCAAGCGTATTTTCATGGCGATGCCGGACGTCAATGCGAATTACAACGCCCTCATCGTCAGCCTGACGCACCGCTTTGCGTACGGTTTCGAGCTATCAGGAACGTATACGTACGGGAAGTCAATCGACACGGAGTCATTTGAATTGGGCCTGCAGCAGTTGGCGCTGATGGATCAGCGTCTCGATCGCGGCCCGTCGGATTACGATATCACGCACAATATCAATATCGCGGGCATTTGGAATTTGCCGATTTTCCGGGGACGTAACGATTTTCTCGGCTACACGCTAGGCGGCTGGGGAATCAGCGGCGTTTTCTCGTGGCACACGGGATTTCCCTGGACTCCAATTCTGTTTGGGCCAGCGAATAACGATCCGAACGGAGATGGTTTCCGGCCGGATTATCCCCCGTCTTATAACGGGACCTGCATCCACGATCCGTCGAACAATGATTTCATGAACGGCGTTTGCCCAACAACAAATACCCGCGGAACGAGCCCCACAGATCCGAATTTCAATTTCCTCACAACCTGTCCAAATGTCGACACATGCGATACAGTAGCCTTTCCGCGCGGCGGAGGGTCCATTGGGCGAAACACGTTCCGAGGTCCTCATTATCATGACGTGGATTTCAGCCTCACCAAAACGTTTGGCATTCCCGAAACGCCGGTGCTGGGTGAGCACGCGGGCCTGGAGTTCCGCGCGAATATGTTCAACGCCTTCAATTTTTTGAATCCGACGCCGTTTGGTTTCTCGACGAGTAACACGGATCTGAGCAACGCGTTCGCTTTTGGCCGTACTTCCGGCGCCCTTTCCGGACGCGTGCTCGAATTCCAGTTGCGGCTCTTCTTCTAAAGTCAGACTATATTCGGGAGCGTTTGAGAGATGATGAAATCAAACGCTCCTGCCTGATTCCGGATACAGCGAGGCCGCAATGCTGTTCTGCTGTTCTCGACGATGCTGGTTGTCTGCCGCCGCCTTCTTATTTCTTGTGCCGACGGGCGCGTCCGCGCAATCCGCGCGGGACACGCCCCCAACGGCAACCGTCACAATCAACACGCAGGCTGCGACGCGGCCGTTTCCGCATTTCTGGGAGCAAATGTTTGGGTCGGGGCGCGCGACTTTGTCGTTGCGGGAAAGTTACAGGCAGGACCTGCTCGCGGTGAAGGGCATCACCGGCTTCGAGTATCTGCGTTTCCACGGAATTTTCGATGACGACGTCGGCGTCTACAGCGAAGACAAAAGCGGCAAAGCCAACTATAACTTTTCTTACGTCGACCAGATTTACGACGGCCTGCTATCCAGCGGCGTGCGTCCCTACGTTGAGATCAGCTTCATGCCGCGCCAGCTTGCGGCCGCACCGGCGGTTCCGCATCCTTTCTGGTATCACCCCATCACTTCGCCGCCGAAGGATTGGACTCGCTGGGACGATTTGATAGAGCAGTTCGCGCGACATTTGGTGGATCGTTACGGCATTGACGAAGTTTCGCACTGGTATTTCGAAGTGTGGAACGAGCCCAATATCGATTTTTGGTCGGGCGATCCAAAGCAATCCACCTATTACGAACTCTACGACCACACGGCCCGCGATATTAAGCGAGTGAGTGCGCGCCTTCGCGTGGGCGGTCCGTCAACCGCACAAGCCGCATGGGTGGATAGTTTCATCAAGCACGATGTCGAAAACAAAGTGCCCGTGGATTTTATTTCCACTCATGTCTATGGCAACGACACGGCAACGAATGTATTCGGCACGAATGAGAATATTCCTCGCGACCGCATGGTATGCCGCGCCGCGAAAAAAGTTCACGACGAGGTTCTCGCGTCGGCACGCCCGAAGCTGCCGATCATTTTCAGCGAATATAATGCGAGCTACGCGAACGAGCCTGATGTGACTGACTCGATTTTCATGGGCCCGTGGCTCGCCAACACGATTCGCCAGTGCGACGGCCTCGTCGATATCCTCAGCTACTGGACATTTTCGGATGTCTTCGAAGAGCAGGGCGTTATTAAGAAGCCATTCTATGGAGGATTCGGGCTCGTCGCGGAAGGTGGCGTGCCGAAGCCGTCATTCGACGCATTTCGCTTGCTGCACATGCTCGGAACGAAAAGAATTCCTGTGGATTCCAATTCCGTTCTCGCGACGCGAAGCGCGGACGGTTCTGTGGTGCTCGCGACGTGGAATTACTCTGCTCCGGAACAGCCGGGAGCGGTGAAGAAAATCACGCTGCAATTCAACGGGCTGAAAGGCGACGAACGCGCCACGATCTATGTTCTCGACAAAGATAGCGGCAACGCTTTGGGTGCTTACGAGTCCATGGGCAGTCCCGCCAACCCTACGCGGCAACAATATGAACGGCTCAAAGCGGCGGCGAATCTGGGCGTTCCCGAAGAGCGGGCCTTAAACAACGGGAGAATTACGCTGACGCTTCCCGCGAAGGCGCTGGAAATTGTTGTGATTCGTTAGCTGCGCTTTCCGGCTTGAATCCCGCCAGTTGCATTCCGTTGCGAACCTCGAGATTCTTCATGAACGTATCCCACACGAAATTGCTGCGCAGATTTTCCGCCATCAGCAAGCCAATTCCCGTGTCGATGCCGATCACGTCGGAGTCAACCCATTTTGTCAGGGGATTGAAAGCATCCTGGAAGGCATAGCGCCGCCAGGCATGCGCTCCGTAGCGCGCGCGCATGGTGTGGAGATCGGCGAGAGTTTCGCGCGGAAGAAAGGGAAGCGAGCCGGCCGCGGCGGCGGGCACCAGCGTGCCGTCGAATGTGCCCACTGCTGGGGGCCCGCCCCACCAGGTGTATCCTCGGGCGGAATCCGACGCCGTGACGCCCCAGAGTCTGTCGCTGTAATCGCGAAACCGCCGATGCTGAGCGGCGCAAAATCCCCGATGAGCCTTGGTGGCCACCACTGAATTCTCGAAATAATTCGTGTAGCGGTCGCGCTGGGCGCGAAAATCAAACCAGGCGTGCGAATACTGGTGCACAAACAGCGGAGCGTAGGAGCCGATATACGGCTCTCCCCGGTAGTCGAAAATGGGGCGCCACCACGCGTCCCAGGTGGCGACGGGAATCGGATGGGTGCGCGAGCCGATTCCGAGGAGGTAAATCATCATCAATTCGCAATAGGTGTTCCAGCGGTAGGGCAGAAATCCATGCTCCGGCGTCCAGCCATGGGACAGGGTCTTGCCGCGATCGAGCATCCATGTCCAGTCGGCGCGCTCATAAATCTTTGTCGCGAGGTCGCGAATTTCGGGACTGTCGAAATATTGCCGGCAGGTCAGCACTCCGCAAAGCAGGATGCCCGTGTCAATCGAGGAGACTTCGCACTTCCATACCCGTTCGGCGGTATCCATATCGACAAAGTGGAAAAAGAATCCGTGAGTGTTATGCATCTTGGAGGAAAGAAGAAATCGCAATGTCGTCAGCACTCGCTCTTCGATTTCGGCGTGTCGAATGAAGCCGCGTTTGTGGGCGATGCACAGCCCGGCCAGGCCAAATCCGGTCGCTGCGATGCTTGCGATGTAATGCTGATCCTGCAACGTAGGCCGCGCGCGGTCTTTCACGAGGCCCGTTTTCGGGCTGGCCTGCTCCCAAAAATACCGGCAGGCCATTTGTTCCATTTCTTCCAGTAGGCGATCGTCTGCTGCCGTCAACTTGTAGGGCGTGGAATCTTTACCGGAGCGCGTTCCGAGCGATTGAACGAGAGACGGTATCAGGGAAGATAAAGGCTTCGCGCCAACTGCCGCGAATGGCGCGAAAATCGCCATCTGCGCCGCCAGCTTAAGGATCTGACGCCTCGTGAAGTCGCCGGACATATCGGTGATTTAGCTCCCGTTCGCTGACGCGCCGAAGCTCCCTCCCACGAAATACAAGGATATGGCGCGGGTTCCGTGTCTCGCAACAGAAAAGTTCAATTGGGACGCGTTAGAAAATCGTTTTATGCGGAGAGCGCACGCGCTGTTTGGTTTCAGCGCTGTGACGAAGGCGGAGCAGCTTTGCGTGCCGGTGCGGCTGTGCCGCGTGACGTCGTCTTGTCCGCTAGCGACCTCAGGTACGCGATGATGGAGTCGGCATCGGCATGCGTCATGTGGTAGATGTGCATCGGCGGGCGGATCGGCGCGCCGTTCGGGCCTTTCCCGCGTTCGAGAATCTGCTCCACTTGTTCGTCACTGAATTGCGGAAGACCCGCGAGGCGCGGCGCCCACTCAGCCCAATTCTGCACGCCATGCACGGGCTTGATCCAGATTGTGGCGCCTTGCAGCCAGCGCGAGCGGTCTAAATTCCCATCTTCGTCGCGAGGAGTATGGCATTCCGTGCATTTCGCCACTTCTTCGACCAGGTAGCGTCCACGATCGACCTGGCTGGGATTCGCCTGACTTTGGCTGGCCTGCGCGTTCTGCTTTTGCGACATTGACGACGTTTTCCGGACTTGCTGCGGATATACAAACGAAACAGCAGCGGTGGCGGCGAGCAACGCTACAAACACAAATCGTCGAAGGGCTTTCATATGCTTTCGCTTCAGCGACATTTCATTGCTTCTGTTGCATGGAAATCGCGGGTCCCCAATTCGAAGGAATCGGCGACCAGTGCCGCGTAAATTCATCCGAAGCCGTAAGGACAATCATAATGGTCAGCCACATCAGGCCGGCGATGATCACGACGCGCGTCAGTCCCTTGTCATAGCGCATGTGCATGAAAAAAAGCGCGACCAGCAGCATTTTTGCGATCGCAATCGCCAGGGCCACCACCGTATTCCAAATGCCCATGTGCACATACGCCAGGCCCGTCGTGAGCGCGGCCAGCGCGATCAGCGCCGCGAATACGGTCACGTAAATCCTGACGGGAACAATATGCTGTCCTTGCACTAGCGTCCCCCAATCAAATAAAGCAGCGGGAAAAGAAAAATCCAGATGATGTCAACGAAGTGCCAGTAGAGGCCCGCCACTTCGAGCGATGAATAATATTGCGGCGAAAATCGCCCGCGCCAGGCCATCACGCAAAGCACCGCCAGAATGCCAATGCCGATAATCAAATGCAGGGCGTGCAGTCCGGTGAGGAAGAAATAAAAACAGAAGAACAACTGCACGTGGGCGGAATACGGTCCCGTGTAACTGAAATTAATTCCGGGAACCAAATGCTCGACGTAATCGTGATGCCATTCGAGTATGAATTTGATCGCAAGAAAGGCAACGCCGAGGAGCATCGTCATCAGGAGAAGGCCGATGGTGATTAATTTGCGCAGGCCCACTTGGGCGGAGCGAACCGCGAGCGCCATGGTCAAACTGCTCAAGATCAGCACGCCGGTGTTCAGGGCGCCCCAGGTGACTTCCAGCAAATGGCTGCCCTGCTCGAATCCCGGAAGATACATCTCCCGGTACAGCGTGTAGCAGGTGAATACGCCGCCGAAGAACATCACTTCCGTGGCCAGGAATATCCACATGCCGAGTTTGCGCGCCTCGTGCTGCGTTTGCAGGCTCTCGAATTGCTCTTCGAGAACGCCGGCATGCACGTTTGTCGCGGCGGTTTCAGACACTGGATTTCTCCGGCGCCATGGTGGCGTAGGAATACGCTTCTTCGGTCACGATAGGTGTCTCTTCGAAATTTTCCTTCGGCGGCGGGGAAGGAGTCTGCCATTCGAGGCCTCTGGCGCGCCACGGATTTGGTCCCGCGGCCGGTCCGTAACGTATGGACCAGATCAAATAAATCAGCGGAATCAAGTATCCAATGCCCAGAATCGTGGCGCCTGCCGTGGACATCACGTTGAGTGCTTGAAATTGCGCGGGGTAGACGGCATACCTCCGCGGCATGCCTAGATAGCCGAGCATGAACTGGGGAAAGAAAGTGAGATTGAATCCCGCAAAGATGATTAGCGCCGCGAGCCGCGCCCATTTGTCTGGATAAAGCCGGCCCGTAATCTTCGGCCACCAAAAATGGATGCCGCCCATGAAGCCCATCACCGAGCCGCCGACCATGATGTAGTGAAAATGCGCCACGACGAAATAAGTTGCGTGCAGGTGGACGTCCGTGGCGAGCGATGCCAAGAAAAGTCCCGTCAGTCCGCCCATGGTGAACAGGCCGATGAAGCCCAGCGCATAAAGCATCGGAGCGTCATAGGAGATTGAGCCTTTGTAAAGCGTCGCCGTCCAGTTGAAGACCTTGATGGCCGAAGGAATCGCCACCAAAAAGCTCAGGACGGAAAATACCAGACCGGCGTAAATGGACTGGCCCGAGACGAACATATGATGTCCCCACACCAAAAAACTGATGAACGCAATCGCCAGACTTGAGAAAGCCACAAACGAGTATCCATAAATCCGCTTACGCGAATAGGCGGCGATGAGTTCGCTGACGACGCCCATCGCCGGCAGCACCATGATGTAAACGGCCGGGTGCGAATAAAACCAGAATAGGTGCTGGAACAGCAGAGGATCGCCACCCACGGCCGGATCGAAAATCCCGACGTGGAGGACGCGCTCGAGCGTGAGAAGAAAAAGCGTGATGGCCAGCACGGGAGTGCCGAGAACGAAGATGATGCTCGTCGCGTAAATCGACCAGATGAAGAGCGGTAAACGAAACCACGTCATGCCCGGCGCGCGCATGCGGTGAATGGTCACGATGAAGTTGAGTCCCGTGAGGATGCTCGAAAAACCGGTGATGAAGATTCCCAGCGCCGCTGCGAGCACGTGCGTGTTCGAGTACATGCTGCTGAACGGCGTATAAAAAGTCCATCCGGTATCGACGCCGCCAAAGATGACGCAATACAGCGTAAACAACGAGCCAATCACGTAGATGTACCAGCTCAGCAGATTGAGTTTCGGGAAGGCGACGTCTTTTGCGCCGATCATCAGGGGCACCAGGAAATTTCCGAGCACCGCCGGGATCGACGGAATCAGAAAGAAAAACACCATGATGATGCCGTGAATCGAAAATAGCTTGTTGTAGGTTGCCGGCTGAACGATGGCGCCGTAGGGTTCCAGCAATTGCAGACGCATCAGAGCCGCAGCGCCCGCGCCAACCAAAAACATGAACGTGATGGAAACGAGGTAGAGGAGGCCGATGCGTTTGTGGTCCGTCGTGAGCAGCCACGACTTTATTCCGTAACTTGCATTCAGGTAATGAACGCGGGACCGGGTAGACAGTTCAGCAACATCGGCGCTCATTGGATTGCCGCCTGTCCGATCGGCGGGCCGATCGATTTGATGTAGGCGATTAAATCGAGCAACTGCACCTCGTTGATTTGACCTTGAAACGACGGCATGGATGAAGCGTATCCGGCAACGGGTTCCGATCCCGGCTTGGAGATGGCGTCGCGAAGATATGCGTCATCGGCAATCACCATGCGGCCATCGCGCAGCTTCACGGAATGCCCGTAAACTCCGGCCAGTGTGGGATATTTGCCGCCACTCGATTCGGCGTGGCACGTTGCGCATCCGAAGGAAGCGAATAATTTCTGTCCGGCCTGCGCCATGGAGTTGCCGTTCGATTGGCCCGTAATCCACTTCGCGTAATCCCGCTCCTTCATCACAAATACTTTCCCTCTCATCGCGGAGTGTTCCGCGCCGCAGTATTGCGCGCAGGCGAAGGGATATTCTCCGGTCTTCGTGGCTTCGAACCAGATGGAGGAATAGCGGCCCGGAACAACGTCTTTCTTGATTCGAAACGCGGGAATATAAAAATCGTGAATCACGTCCTGGGAGGTCATTGTCAGTTTCACGGGCACGCCGACGGGCACGTGCAATTCGTCGATTTCGCGAGCGCCCTCGGGATGCTGCAGTTGCCACATCCACTGCTTGCCGATTACGAAAACCTCCATCGAGCCTTTCGGCGGCTCGGAATTCTTTACGAATAAACGGGCGCTCCACACAAACAACATCGCGCAAATCAGTGTCGGAATCAGCGTCCAGGCGATTTCGAGCGGCATGGACGTCTTCACTTCCTGTGGGATTTCATTTTCCGAGCGCCGGCGGTACTTGATCATGAAGTAGAAAATCAGTCCGAAGATGAGGAACGTGAAAAACAGCGTGATGCCCGTCAAGGCAAAGTACAAATTGTCGACGCCGCGCGCGATCGTCGAAGCCGTCGGCGGATGTAATGGGAAAAGTACTCCGGCGGCAAAGCGGCCGGACACGCAAGTCGCCAATGCGGTCATGCGCGCCTTTCGGGAAGCGAGTGAGGTTCGTGACGCCGCAGGATGACAATCAGCAGAAAGATTCCGAGCACGGTCAGAATGCCCGCCGCCTGGAGGATCTTCGAAATCACCACGCCGTATTTTCCCGTGTTGGGGTCGTAGTGATAGCAATAGAGAAGAATTGCATTCGTGACCGGTGAGCCGATGCGATCCGCGGAAGCTTCCACCAAACCCAACTGCACGTCTCTTGACGGATACGAGATGCCGTAAAAATACCGCGACACTTTCCCCGCGGGTGTCAGCACCATGATCACGCTTGGATGAGCATATTGCCCGGATTCCGAATCGTATGCGTAACGAAAACCGACCGCGTCGGCCAGTTGATGAATTTGGAGATTATTTCCGGTGAGAAAATGCCAGCCGTTCAATCCCGAATGTCCGTAAAGCGACGTGTACATCATTTGCTTGGCCTGCGCTTCGACGGGGCGGTCGCGCGGATCAATACTGACCGTCACGATTTGGTAGTCTTTACCCAACTGCAGCGGAACTTCCTTGACCGTTTGCAGTACGCCGTCGAGCACCTGCGTGCACAGCAGCGGACACGTGTAGTAAGCCAGGGTCAGAATCACCGGTTTTGACCCGAAATATTTGGCGAGCGTTACCGTGTCGCCCTTCTCGTCGCGAAATTGCAAGTCAAGCGGTACTTGATTGTTCAGTTTCTGATCTACTCCCACGTCTCTCAAGAGCTGCGGCCGGATTCCAATCGTTTGCATTTGCGCGGCCGCGGGGCGCGCCATCGCCAGCGCCGCCAGTGCGACAACGGCGCCCAAGGCAATGTGAGCTGCGCGCGATGTTAAGATTCGGATGTTCATTGCCGCCGCCTTTCGCTTTCTTGCATCATCGTTACCTTCTGTTGCCCGGGCGATTTGTTTCCACGCCAGTTCTTGCGCTGGCGGCCGCGCCGGTGCTCATTCGCGTCGACGGTTGTCCGGAAGAGTGCACGGGCAGGCCCTGCTTGAGCAGAAGTTGCATCGCGCGGTCAATGGGAATGCGCACCACGCCATTCTCTCGATCGACCCATCCATAGGTCGAGAGTTCGTGTTTTTGCTGATCAAGGTACACAGCGAGGTCAACTTCAGGATCCGGCTGAAGCCGAGGCTCGGGCGGAAGAACTCGTTCCGTGACGAAGGGCGCGGCACTGGGTGCAATAGTTGGCGCCTTCGCATAGGAAAAAAACAGGAACTTCATGCCGACCAGCACGACAGCAATCGTCAGAAGCATCACTCCGCCGAATATCCCCAGCGCCGGCACACGCGCGTCGCGCTTTTCGTGGCGCACACTGGACCGATGGACGGTGGAGCTAGTCGCCATGAGCGTACACCTCGGCGAAATTCGGATCGTGGAGCGGGATTAATGGCCGGTCCTTGAGTTGATGGAAAAACGCAGCCAGCCAAATCCCTCCGATGGCCACGGGGGCTGCGAAATCGAGCAAATGAATCCGTGGGCCAGCAGGCTCAAAGGCCGGCACAATCAGCCAGTAAACATCGATCAGGCTGACGAACAGAAGGCCAATCGAGACTTTCGCGAGCATTTGTGCGCGCCGCTTGACGTCGCGCGAGAGCAGAAGCAGGAAGGGCACGAAAAAGTGAAACACGATCAGAAATATTGCCAAGCCCGCCCACACGCCGCGCGCCCTGCTCTCGAACCAGGGAATTTCCTCTTTCAGATTTCCCGTCCAAATTATCAGGAACTGCGAAAACGCGAGATACGCCCACAGCATCACGAATGTGAGGACCAAATTCCCCAAATCGTGAAATTGCTGCGGACTCACGTACGACGAGAGTGGTTCATATCGCGCCAGCCATCGCGAGATCCATATTGCGAACGCGAATGCTACCAGCGCCTCCACCACCATGAAGAGGAGTCCGTAAATTGTGGAATACCACTTCGGCTCGAGCGACATCACCCAGTCGACGCACGCAAACGTGAGCGTCAGACCATAGACGACGAGCCCCGGTCCGCTGAATGATTCCAGGCGCTTCGCCAGCCGCGAATCGCCGGTTCTATCCTGTTCCGCGGACCAGCGGTTCAGCAGGCTCGCCCACAAAATCCACACTGCAAAATAAAATATCGTGCGCGCGATGAAGGTCCAATCGTTCATGTACGGATGTTTGTATTTCAGGATGGGATCGAGTGCGACAGTCGTTGGCTGCGCCCAGCGGTAAAGGATTGGCAAGCCAAGAAGAATCGGAAGGAACAGCACGGCCATCAGCGGCAGCGTGCGCGAAGCGGCCTCGAGTATCCGCCGTATCGGCAAGCCCCACTGGCCGCCGGTCAAGTGATGCAACATCACCACTGCCATGCCGCCGAGCGGAAAGCCGATCCAGAAAACATAGGCAAACAGGTAGGAACGGAAAAACTGCTCAGGTGAAAAAATAGCGCCGATTATGCAAATCGCCAGCGCCACGAGACCCGCAATCAGCGCTCTCTTCTGGCAGCGACCGAAAGTATCGGCGAGTTGTCCGGAACTGGTCATTTGTCCTGCGTGCCTTTTTCCGTCGCGCTTTTTTGTTGCGCTGCTTTTTCGTCCGAACGTCGCGTTGGCTGCATGTCTTGTGCTTCCAATTGGCTTCGCTTGTCAGCGGGAACGTCCGCGAGCGTGGCGTATTGGCTCAATTGCAGAGCGCGTATGTACGCAGCGATGCGCCAGCGGTCTTCGGGAGAAATCCGCGACGCATAGCTGTACATCTTGCCGAAGCCATCGGTCATAACTTCAAAAAAGTGTCCAGCGGGCGCCTGGCGCAGCCGTTCAATGTGATACGACGGCGGCTGCTGAAAACCACGAAGCACGATCATTCCGCGGCCCGTGCCGTTGTAGTCGTGGCACGGCGCGCAGTAAATGTTGTAGCGGCTGCGGCCGCGCTCGAGATCCTTTGCCGTGATCGGGAAGGGAAATGCGTCGGCAGGCTTGCCGTCGATCAACCCCGTATAGAGCAATTCGCCGCCATGGAATTCCCCGTGCGGTACTGTTCCGGGGACTTCGGGCCGCTCGGAACGCCCGTCGTCGAAAAATGCCGTTGGTTTATCCGGCGTGTATTTCGGCTGAACGTGCATGTCGAGCCGGCATCCTGCGGATGCGCATAGGGCGAGGGCAAGGGCGGTCCAGAAACAAAAGCATCTGGACCATTTCATAAAAGCGCCAGCAAGCCCACGCGAAAATATGGTGCTACGTTTCAATGTCATAGACTCCGACCGAATTCAGGCTCTCCAGAAAGTTCCGCGTGCCCGCCAAATCAAAACGTTTGTCGCGTGCCTTGACGCACAAGAAAAATCGATTTCGCGAGGCCAGCGCGAATCGCGGAACATTAAATACGGGATGATAGGGAGATGGCAGCCCATTCAACACCAGCAATCCGCCCACGCAGGCAATCGCGGCGAACAACACCGTCATTTCGAATGTGATGGGAATAAATGCGGGCCAGCTGTTGTACGGACGTCCGCCGATATTCAGCGGATAGTTGATGACGCTCGCGTAGTATTGAATGCCGAATCCGCCAAAACAGCCGAAAATGCCTCCTGCAAGCGTGATTGGCGCGATTTTCGTGCGACGAAAACCGCATGCCTCGGCGAGTCCCTCGATTGGCATAGGCGTGAAGGCGTCGATTCTCTCGTAGCCGGCGGCGTGTGCTTTCCGCGCCGCTTCCAGCAGTTGCTCCGGCTGGTCGAATTCCGCGAGCAAGCCGTAAATGGGTTTCGTTTTCATCTGCGTCGCGCTGTTCTAGTGCCGTCCACCGCGGAAGCGCCGGCTGAATCCTGCGGCATGTCAGCATTGGGATTGCGTATTTTCGCGAGATACGTGGTTCGTGGCCGCGTGTTCAAGACTTCCAGCAATCCATAATTGCGCTGCTTCGCTTTCCATTTGGCCACGCGGCTCGTCTTATCATTGATATTCCCAAACACGATCGCATCCGCCGGACACGCTTGCTGGCACGCGGTGACGATTTCTCCGTCGCGCACGTAGCGGTTTTCTTCCTCGGAGTTGATTTTCGCCGCATTGATGCGCTGCAGGCAGTAGGTGCACTTCTCCATCACACCGCGGCTCCGCACAGTGACGTCGGGATTACGCATGCCATAAAGGCTCTGCGTCTCCCAATCGGAGTAAAGCAGAAAATTGAATCGCCGCACCTTGTAAGGGCAATTGTTGGAGCAATAGCGCGTGCCGACGCAGCGGTTGTAGACCATCACATTCAGGCCTTCGGGACTGTGATTCGTGGCGCCCACGGGGCAAACGAGTTCGCACGGCGCGTTCTCGCACTGCATGCAGGGCACAGGTTCCGAATACATTTCCGGATTGTCCACGCCGCCGCGAAAATAAGTGTCCACGCGAATCCAGTGCATCTGCCTTCCGCGCAGCACCTGGTCCTTGCCCACCACGGCGATGTTATTTTCGGACTGGCACGCGACCACGCACGCGCTGCAGCCGATGCAGCGATTCAAATCAATGGCCATCCCCCAAGCGTAGCCCGTGTCCGGATAGCCGGGATAAAGCGAAAGTGGATTTTCGTGCTCTTTTTTCTCCACACCTTCGTGAACGAAATCGGGATTTTTCTTGAACTCATCGATCGTTGCCACCTGCACCAGATCGCGCGCGAATGCCTGAACGCTTTCGCCTTCCCGCTGCGGGCCGGCATTTTCGTCACCACCTTGAGTGGCGTCCACGTCGATCAAATGATGGTGTTGTGTTGTCGCAAGCGCATATTTCTGGCCCGTTTTCTGGATTTGAAGGCCGTGCGCGATCCATGGCTCGCGCGAATTGCGAAGGAAATACGCGTTGACGCCGGTGAACGTCCCCACTTTTCCCGCACGCGTCCGTCCGTAACCAAGATGCAGCGTCACCGAGTCATCCGCGTGCCCCGGAGAGATCCAGACCGGCGCGCCGAGTTTCCATCCCGCAAGGCTCAGATTTACGTAATCGCCGTTTTGCAGTTTCAGCCGCTCGGCCGTTGCCGGGCTGAGTTGGGCCGCGTTATCCCAGGTCAAGTGCGTAATCGGCTTGGGCAATTCCTGCAGCCAACCGTTATTCGCAAATCGGCCATCGCCAATCGTGGGGTCAGGGCGAAAAACAATCTCGAGTCCCTCCGTTTTGTTTGACGGAGTCGCATTTGGCAAACGCAAGTTCACGGCCAATTGTTTTTCGGGCAGGGAAGTCGCGGCCATAACGCCATCGTTCAGCGTTTTCTCCCACCACAACTCGAAATCCTGCGCGGCGGATTGCGCGGTTCCGTGGCCTCTCCAGTAGTCGCGAATAATTTCGTGGCCAGAGGCTTCCGGATTTCCGTTAAGCGCGGCAAGAACTTCGTGCGCGGATTTGCCCTGATAGAGCGGAGCGATCAGGGGCTGAATAATGGAGATGGTTCCGTCGTACGCGCGGGTATCGCCCCACGCTTCCAGGTAGTGCGTCGCGGGGATGTGCCAGTTCGCAAGCGAACCAGTTTCGTTACAATAAAGCCCGGTGTGTATTCGTTGTGGCACCTTCAAGTACGTGCGGACGAAATCGAACTCGACAGGCGCGTTGTAAACCGGATTCGCGTCAAGCACGACGAGCGTTTGCACTTTCCCCGCATCCATGTCGTTCACCAATGTGCGCAGCGATTCGAGTTCGTTGACCGGCTCCGCTTCGAGCGGGTCCGTATAAGCGACGGTCTTTCCTTGATTGCCGAGGCGTTCATTCATCGCATGCGCCAGCGCGTGAACAATCGGAGGCTGCTGTTCTCCGGCAATGACAATCGATGAGCCGCGATGCGCTTGAAGATCGCGCGCGAGCGCGGATGCCCAGTCATGAATGGATTTGGGAACGGTCGGAGTTGCGCCCTCGCCGGAAACATCCAAACTTGTGGCCAGCGCGCGCGCGAATATTTCCACGTCGCTTGCGCGAAGCGGCAACCGATGATCGGCCATCGTGCCGGTGACCGTCGGAGTGCTTTCAATCACATAAAAGCGGTTCATTTTGCGTTCCGTGGAGTCGGGGTCACGACGCAGCGCAAAGTCGCGCGCGTAACGCACGTGCCCCGGTCCGCTGCTCAGGAAATCCGCGTCAAGCGAGACGACGATATCGGCGCGATCCATGTGATAAATCGTGTTCACATATTGCGCAAACGCCATTCGCGCGCCGTCTCGCGCCGAATCGCGCGCGCAAGGTTCGTATTGATGCCATTTCGCTTCAGGAAATTCCGCCAGGAACGCGCGAACTTGCGCCGTGAGCGTTGGAGACAAAACCGTTTCGGTCAGCAAACGCACACCGGCGCCTTTCTGTGCTTGCCAATCGAGGCGCGCGCTGGAAATATCCGCCGCGAAGTCCGCCCAATCACTGATTTGGCCGTCGCGCATCACCACCTGCGAACGGTCAGGATCGTAAAGGCCAAGAATCGACGCCTGCATGAAAACATCCGTGCCGCCCAAACTTCCCGGATGCCCCGGATTGCCTTCGATTTTTGTGGGCCTTCCCATGTGGCTTTCGACCAGCATTCCAAGGCCTTCGCCGCCGATCTGCGTGGATGTGGCGTAGAAAAGAGGCTTGCCTGGCACGATTTCTTCGGGAGGCCGCACGTATGGGACGATTTTCTCCGCAGGCAATTTTGTGCACGCGGTCAGTCCCGCCATCGCCGCGGAGGCCGCCATGTATTTCAAAACATTTCGCCGGCTCAGGCCGACGGGCTTCACGGGCTCGTGCGGGAATTCATCGTTGCGGAACTTTTGAGATTCCGGCGTTTGCGCCAGATCGGCCAAGCCGCGCCACATCCGTTTGCTCTTCGATTGCGTGACAGGCGCGCGAATCGCGGCCAAATCGAGCGGTTCGTTATTGAAATCTTCCATGCTCATCTCGAATGATGTTCTCCCATCGTTATCGGTGACACGTATCGCAACTGGTCAAACGCTGAATCTTGTATTCGCGCACCAATTTTCTGCCGAGCGCGAGTTGATCAGGCGGCGGCGCATAATTCACGTTGAAGACCTGTTCGCGCGGGCGAACATATTTCTCCGGCTGGCGATGGCAACCGAGGCACCAGCTCATTTGCATCGTGGTAGCCCGCCACGTAAGCGTCATCGTTCCGACGCGACCGTGGCACGTGGTGCAGCCAATTCCTTTGGCCACATGGATGCTGTGATTGAAGTACGCAAATTCGGGCAGCGCATTCACGCGAGTCCAGGAAATCGAGCGCCCGGTTTCGTAACTGTCCCGCACGGGTTGGAGCATCGGACTGTTCGTCCAAATCTGCGAATGGCACGTCATGCAGGTTTGCGTCGAGGGCATTCCGGCGAAGGCGGAGGTTTCGACGGTATCGTGGCAGTAGCGGCAATCGATTCCGAGCTCCGCCGCATGATGCCGATGGCTGAAAGGAACGGGCTGGGGCTGAGGAATGTTTTGCTCCGTGTAATAAGGAGACTGCCCAATCTCGTAGAGCGCGAAGCTGAGGAAAGCCACGATCACCACGCAGCCGTAGATGCTGACTCGTGAAATCGTGTTCGTGCTCGGATGAAATATCTGCGGCATGATTCGCGAACGATCTAGCGCGCGGCAATGAGCGCCCTTATTCTCCTTCCTTTTCTTTCGCCAGCTCGTGGCGCATTTCGAAAATCGAAATCGCGGGCAAGTAGCGGATGAATAAGTAGAACATCGCGACAAAAAGTCCAATCGAGCCAACCAGCACGGCCCAATCCCAGCGCGTTGGTATGAAAAAACCCCATGCGGATGGCGTGAAATCGCGGCTGAGGCTGACGACGACGATCATGAACCGCTCGGTCCACATTCCCAGATTGATAATCAAAGACAGCGCGAACAGCGCCGGAATATTTCTTCGCACGCGGCGGGACCACAGCGATTGCGGAAGCAACACGTTGCACAGAATCACGATTGCGTAGACGGACCAGTAAGGTCCGAACATTCGATTCATGATCATGTACTTGTCGAAAATCTCGCCGCTGTAAAACGCCATGAACGTTTCCATTACGTATCCGTACGCGACGATCAGTCCGGTGCCGAGCATCACCTTGGCGCAATTATCCAGATGCCGCAGTGTGATGAATTCCTCCAGGTGATAGAACTTGCGCAGCGGAATGGCGAGCGTTAAAACCATCGCGAAGCCGGAGTAGATCGCGCCAGCCACAAAATAAGGAGGGAAAATCGTGCTGTGCCAGCCCGGCACGATCGCAATCGTGAAGTCGAAACTCACCACGGTGTGCACAGAGACAACCAGCGGCGTCGCCAAGCCCGCGAGCAGCAGTGAAGTCATTTCATATCGCGACCAGTGAATGGCCGAGCCGCGCCACCCCATCGCCATCATTCCGTAAATAATTTGCTTGGCTTTGGACCTGGCGCGATCGCGCAACGTCGCAAGGTCAGGAATCATTCCCACATACCAGAACAGGAGCGAAACGATAAAGTAGGTGGACACCGCAAAAACGTCCCACACCAGCGGGCTGCGGAACTGCGGCCATACCTTCATGTAATTCGGGTAGTACGGAAAGAGCCAGTAGAAAAGCCACGGGCGTCCCATGTGCAGCAAAGGAAACATGGCTGCGCACGAGACCGCGAAAATCGTCATGGCTTCCGCAAAGCGGTTGATCGACGTGCGCCAGCGCTGGTGCAGCAGCAGCAGAATCGCCGAAATCAACGTGCCCGCGTGCCCAATCCCAATCCACCAGACGAAATTCGTGATGGCAAATCCCCACGCGACCGGAATATTGATTCCCCAGATGCCAACGCCTTTTGCGAGCAGATAAGAAATGGCCCCAAAAAGCAGCAGCACCAGCAGGAAGGAGAAAGCGAAGCCCGCGAACCAGCCGGGACGGCGGCGCTGCCCCAAGACAATGGAACTGATTTTGTCGCTTACGGTGGCGTACGTGTAGCCCGGCGGCAGGGGGGGGATTACCGGCCCGGCTTCAGCGGTTCTTGGAGCGCCCTCGGATGACACGATTTGATTTCCCGTTGTCGGGCTGGGACTCAGGGCTGGTTGATCGGGGCGTACTTACGATTTCAATTACAGTATATGTTTACGAAACGTAATTGCCGCGTGTCAAGCAAAGATCAGCACTGCACGAGTAATTGTTTTAGCGTTTCAGTGTCACTTCCGCGCCTCCCATTTCATCATCGGCTTTAGGAGGAATACGCGATGCCATCCGAAAAGGCCAACAAGTGCGCCCATCCGAATTGCAGTTGCCAGACGACATCCGGGAAATATTGCAGCCCGCAGTGCGAAGCCATGGAAAAGACGCCGGACATCGATTGCCGTTGCATGCATCCGGGCTGCAGGGGCCGCGCTCACTAACTCCGCTGAACAAATGTGCGCAAGGGCAGGGCGCTAGCGTGAGGCGCTCTTCGATTGCGGCCTGTGCTCGGCGAAAAGTTTAATCATTTCGCGGTTGAACGCGGGAATGTCCGAAGGCTGCCGGCTCGAAACCCAGTTGCGGTCGCGTACCACAGCTTCGTCCTTCCACTTGCCGCCCGCGTTGCGAATGTCGTCCTGAATGGTGTGATAGCTCGTGAGCGTGTGACCCTTTACAAGTCCCGCGGAAACGAGCAGCCACGGCCCGTGGCAGATCACCGCTATCGGTTTACCCGCTTGTTCTGCGCTGCGCACAAATTCCTGCGCGGCTTTCTCAACCCGCAAGTGATCCGCGTTCAATGCGCCTCCCGGCAAAAGCACCGCGTCGAAGTCGTACGCCTTGGCTTTATCGAGCGTGAGATCCGCGCTGACTTGTCCAGTTTTTTCGTCGTGCTTCATCGCTTGCACTTTGCCGGCTTTCGGCGCGACCACAACTGTTTTCGCGCCTGCTTCGTCCAAGGCCTTTCGCGGCTCGATCAATTCCGATTCCTCGAAACCATCGCTCACCAGAATGGCGACGCGCATCTGTTCCAAACTTTTGTCAGTCATAAATAAACACTCCTTTCCCGGCGAACTCGGCCTCTTCTACGCTGGCAAGAAATGTTGGCAAGGGAAATCGAGAATTTGGTTTATAAACGCGGAAGGTTCACTGTAGCGCACCTGTACTGGGCTCAAATCATCACTGAGAACCGAGAGCACACGACGCTTCCGCCAATCAATATTCGGAACAGGATCTGCTTTAGCAAGGCGCTGGAGCTCCGAAATTCTAAAGTGGTTCGCTAGGCCGGGCCTTTTCGCCGGAGTCGGCTGGCGGCGCAAATGCAGAAGGCCCGCCTTGCGACGGGCCTTCGGGGGAGAAAAGCTCCAAGGCCAATGCGCGGATGGCCAGGAAACCCTTCTACAAGGGCAGTCTAAGAGACGTTGACAAATGAAGTCAAGAGGTAAGGGTACTCAAAAGTAAGGAAATTAAGATGTTATTGGACGGCGAAGTGTATTCACAGGTAGCGGCGCTCCGCGGAGCATTCAGTATAAGTCTTTTGCTCTTATAGGCTTACTGGAAAGGCCCAGTTGGATGATTTCGAGGTCCTCGGGGCGGTCGAAAACCTGCCCCGGCCACCTCCGTTTCACCAACAGGCGCAGCCCGGCGAACAGAAGCCCTCCGAGCAGCACGAATCCGCATATCTCACCCGCACCGACGATCGTTCCGACGATCATGGTACCCATCGAAGGCTGTTTTGGGTTGTGGAGGATTGGCGCGTCCCAGATGACGGCCATGCCCGAGTGGATCTGGCCAAGCAACGCGTCCGCAGAAGATTGCGACGGCGCACCCGCCAGTAAGGCTACTGTTGTTCCGTCGCGTTTGGCATAAAGCTGCGGACCGTGGCCCCTTCCTGGCGTGGTTATGCCTGAAATATTCAACGTGTGCGACAGCTTCTCGAGTTCCGAGGAAGCGATTTGCGGCGTCGGGTAATCGGCGATCAGCAATGTCGCGTCGTGATTCTGCAAGCGATAGTGCGCCTCCTCCGCTTCCGCGCCCATGGAGAAGCCCAGCCAATCACCCCCGGCCAGCGGCAAAAATCGCTGCAAAGCGACTGGCCCGAGAATGTAATGGTCCGAACGCGGCACAAAATTGTCCACGGGAAGACGTTGCGGCAGGGCGGGGTAAGCTCCGAACTGCGCTCGGCCTCCCGCTTGCGCGATCAGCATTTCGATCTCGCCGTGGAAGCGGTCGATGTTTCTGGCGTCGAATTCCAGGACCAGGTTGCCGGTCAGCGCAAGCGCGCGCGCACCGGACATCGACGAATGCTTCGTGAAATTCGCCTGTGGCATATCGGGCGTGCGAAGAAATGAATACGCGCCGTAGGCTCCCGACGGATCGTTGAAGGAATAGACGGTTGCCACCAAAGACTGGCCCGCATGCGCGTACGTGCGCCGCTCCGCGCTCTTCAGCCCATACTCGTGCAGCGTGACGGCGTTGGACCCGGCAAAGTCAACCTTTGTCGCGGTGGAATTCCAATTCGATATCGAGGCGGGAAGGATTCCTTGCGGGAACGCGGGCGCTGCCGCAGCGAGCACTGCCGCCAAACAAAATAGCAAAACCTGGCGCCTCGCTCTGGAATCCATAATCATTAGTTTCAGTATACGATGGAAAGGTTATCTTTGCTTTTGGTCGGGCTCTTGGTCTGTGGCGGACGTCGATGCGCCCTGGCGATCGCTGACAAGCGTCGGCTTTCGCCGGTCGAAATTGAGGCTGTTCAAGCTCGACAGGTAATTTTCGACGCCGCGAAAAATGCCCTGCGCGATTCGCTGGCGTTGCGCGCCCTTGCGCAGCATGCGCTCATCGGTGGGGTTGCTGAGGAATGAAATCTCCGACAGCACCGAGGGCATGTCCGCGCCGATCAAAACGACGAACGGCGCTTTCTTCACGCCGCGATTTCGTTCCGCTGTGCTGATTTTGCGGAGCTGCGTGGACAACGAGCTTTGAATATCGGTTGCCAGTTCCTGTGATTCCTCGATCTTGTCGTTTCGCGCGATTTTCTTAATCAGGTCCTGCAGCTCGTGGATGGACGCGTTCGAAACCGAGTTTTCGCGCGATGCTGTTTCGAGCGCTTCCGGAGACGACGTGAAATTCAAATAGTAAGTCTCGATTCCGCGCGCGCCTTCGTCATGGCTCGAATTCGCATGAATCGAAAGGAAGAGATCCGCGTCGGCCTGGTTCGCAATAGCCGTGCGTTCTTCGAGGGGCACAAACACATCCGTTTTGCGCGTGTAAATTACTTCTGCGCCGGGCAGTTTCTGCTGGATCAGCTTGCCCAGCCGCAGCGCCACGTCGAGACAGACGTTCTTTTCGAGCATGCCGTGCGGACCGATGGTTCCCGTATCGTGCCCGCCATGGCCGGGATCAATCACGATACGATTGATTTTGAGGCCCAGTGTGCGCGTCATCGAACGCGCGCCGTCACGCGTCGGTTTATCCGCCAGCAAGGAAACAGGCGGCAAGGCGCGGTCGCTGCGCTCTGCGTGCCGG
>DASZCH010000183.1:0-103892 GCA_035943235.1 Candidatus Acidiferrales bacterium | reverse complement strand
CGTCATAACAAAGACCGGCAGGAAGGGAAGTCCGCGAAACAAAACACTCCGCGAAGCGCCATTTCCAACCCGCGCGCTTCGTGCCCTCCGCCGATCTGCCCCTTTTTGTAGTACCGGGCTACGATAGGCGAAACGCGCGCCCCTGTGGATAGTCAACAAGGTTCATTGCATTGGGAGCAAAGTACTAGTCCTGAAGTACTGTAACTAAAATCGGCGTTCCTTTTCGTCGCGGGAACTGCTCTCTGAGAGCGAACTCGGTAATTGAACGTGCACTTACGCACAGTGTATAATATCGCTCACTCAGGTCCTTCGTGAACCTGAGCGCCCGGCTCAGCGTTTCCGCGCCGTCACGGAACGCAAATCATCACACGGACGAATCCAAGAACGCCCGCCGGGGAGCAACGGGTCATCTCATGAAAATCCTCATCGTCGATTGTGATCCCGCGATTCTTCAATTTCTCGAGACATTCCTCCGCGAAGAGGGCAACGACGTCACCGCCGTCCTCTATGACCAGAAAGACTGCGCCCGGAGGA
This sequence comes from Candidatus Acidiferrales bacterium, assembly GCA_035943235.1. Lineage (GTDB taxonomy): Bacteria > Acidobacteriota > Terriglobia > Acidiferrales > UBA7541 > DAHUXN01. The sequence goes on along the minus strand of DASZCH010000183.1, from coordinate 103,358 downwards.
TCGTCGAATTGGCCCGCGCCCAGCCGTTCCAGGCCGCATTTATCAATCCTTTCATGCCCGATCTCAGTGGTGTTGAACTGTCCGGCCGAATCAAAAATGTCTCACCCCACACGCGAATCATCCTGATGAGCACGCCCGCTCCACCCGCCACTAGGGCGCACCTGCTTTCGCACGGTGTCGCCACTGAGTTCTTCATCGAACCTTCCGCCTTGCAGGAACTTCGCGAAATCCTCGGTTCCCCAAGGCAGGAACAACCCGCTCCTCTTGAGGGCGCGTCCGGCACCGGCGCCCAATCCGTCCCTTACTAGCCAAAATGTGCAATTTCGCCCAGCAATCACCTGCGCGCCGTGCGGCCCCAATGAATAAAACACGGAAATTGCGATGGTCTGTGATCGCCCGCGTAGGTTAGACTTATCCCCGGCCAGATTCTTGGCTCCTGACGGCGCACTTGCTCTCTTCCGGGCTGGCTTTCACTGCAAAATCCAATCGAATCTCCGCGACGTTATGATTCCAGCCGAAATTCTTCTCCGCTTCTGCGCCGGCGCCCAACTGGCGCTGCCACGCGCAATCATTTCCTGATTTTTCTGCTCTGCGTCATTGTCGCGGCCATTTTCACATTGCCCGCATCTCTCTCGCCGGCGTCCGCGCTCCTCGGTTATCCGGGAGACAATTACCAACACGCCTGGTTCCTCTGGCATTTCGCGAAAGCGCTAGCCTCCGGCCACAATCCTTTCTACACGCACCTCCTTTTTTATCCCACGCGCGCCAATCTCGCCTGGAGCACGCTCGATCCCCTCGCTGGACTTCTAGCTTTGCCTCTCAGCCTCCTCGCCGGTCCCGTCATCGCTTACAATTTTTCGCTGATTCTGCAATTGGCGCTCGCCGCATTTTTTGCGCGATTGCTCTGCCTCCGGATTTGCCGCAACGAAATCGCCGCGCTCTTCGGAGGAATCGCCTTCGGACTCGGTCCGTTCCTCCTCGCTCATGCGCTCGGGCACTTGAGCCTGGTCACCGCGTTCCCGATTCCGCTTTACCTCCTCGCGTTGGACAATCTCCTCCGAAAGCAAACTCCATCATGGAAAGACGGAATCCTCCTGGGCCTGGCTCTGCTCCTGACGGCCCTCGCGCACTACAACTACACCGTCTTCTGCGTCCTGCTCACCGCTGTAATCCTGGCGGTCGACCTGGCGCTTGCACCTTCAATCAACCGGCTCGCATTGCTCAAGAGAACATGGCGCGCTCTCACTGTCGCCGCCGCCACTTTCGTCGCCGCGTTCTCTCCATTGCTCTTCATGCTGCTCGGGAATCGCGCCAGCGTCCCGGCTCCCCGGCCAATTTCCCATATAGTCCAGTTTTCCGCCGACGCGCTCGGCTTCCTGATCCCCAGTTGGAATAACCTGCTGTTCGGCGGACTCGCGCGCGGCCTCAATGCGCGTATTTTCGTCGCCGGCTTCGAAGGCACCGTCTACACCGGACCCATCCTCCTTCTTCTCGCCATCCTCGGCATCTGCAAGGGCCGCACAAAACACTCGCAGTGGACGATGCGCGCGGCCATCGCCGCTCTCGTTTTTTATTTGTTGTCTTTGGGACCTGAAATTCGCATCCTCGGCAGGCTCACGGGAATCCCCGCGCCCGCCGCGCTGCTTTACCATTTTCGGTTCGCGCGTTTCGTTTCCGTTCCCGCGCGCTTCGACGTCATCGTCTCGCTCTGCCTCGCAATCCTCGGTTCCATAGGCCTCGCGTGGTGTCTCGACAATCTGCAAAAAAAATCGCAAAGAGCCGCGCTGGTTTTTGCCGCGAGCGCCCTTCTCGTTCTCGAATCGCTCACTGTTCCATTTCCCAAGTCCTCCATCGTCGACCCCGCCGCTCCCTCGGACGCCACCGCTCCTCTCCAAAGCTGCGTCGTGCCCAACGTCTTCCCTGAAGTCCTTCCTAAACCTGAAGGTTTTCCTAATAGTGTCCAGCGTGGCGCGGTTCTCACTTTCCCCTTGCAGCGGTGGCCCTACGTTCAAAAGGCCATGTGGATGCAGCTCACCGCCGGCGGCCGCTACGCTCTCACCGATGGCTACTTGTCTTACGTCCCTCCTGACGTTTGGCGCGAGTTTTACGATCTTCCGCTCTTGCGTTCGCTGATGTCCTTGCAGGGCACGTATCACACGCCCATCGATCCCGCTGCGGACCGCCCCTCCATACCCGCCACCATTCGCCGATTGAATCTCTCCGCCATCGTCGTCTTTGACTCACCGCAACACGACGCCGCGGTTCAATATCTCGACGCAGTACTCGGCCGTCCAGGCCAAGATGCCGGCAGTTGCACCGTTTTCACATTCGGTCCGCCGCATCGGGTCGCAAAAATTCCGCCGGCGAATCTCCCTAACGATGCTGCCAATATGGATTGACGCCGCTCCGCTGGCGCCCTCGACAGACCGCGTCACCGAAGTTAAGCTTTGAATTTCGCATCACGGCGCAACGCCGAATCGCAATAATCCGCAACATGGAAAGGACGAAAAGTGGATTCTGAAACGCAATCGCTTCTCGAAGACGCCTCGCGCCGCTCGCTCCAATATCTAAAAACGATTGAAGACCGCCGCGTTTTCCCTTCGCAAGAAGATCTCGCCCGCCTCGCGCAATGCGACACGCCGTTCCCCGAAAATCCAACCAATCCATCCGCCGTCCTCGCTCTTCTCGATGACGTCGGCTCGCCCGCAACGGTCGCCACGGCTGGTCCGCGTTATTTCGGTTTCGTCACCGGAGGCGCGCTCCCCGTCACCGTCGGCGCCAACTGGCTCGCTTGTGCATGGGACCAATGCGCGGGCCTCGAAGCTCTCTCGCCCGTCGCCTCAGTCCTCGAAACGATCGCTTTGAAATGGCTCGTCGAAATCTTCGGCCTGCCCGCCGAAACCGCCGCTGGTTTCGTCACCGGCGCCACCACCGCGAACTTCACCGCGCTCGCCGCGGCGCGTCATGCCGTCCTCGCGCAGGCTGGTTGGGATGTCGAAGCGCAGGGACTTTTCGCCGCGCCCGCCATCACCGTTATCGTCGGCGAAGAAGTCCACGTCAGTCTGCTCAAGGCCCTTGCCATGCTCGGTCTTGGCCGCGAACGCGTTGTGCAAGTGAAGGTCGACGATCAGGGCCGCATGCGCGCGGACGCGCTCCCGCGAATCGCGGGCCCAACCATCATTTGTCTTCAGGCTGGCAACGTGAATTCCGGCGCATTCGATCCTGCGGCGGAAATTTGTCGCGCGGCGCGCGCGGCAGGCGCTTGGGTCCATGTGGACGCTGCCTTCGGCCTGTGGGCTGCGGCCTCTCCGGCTCGCGCTCATCTTCTGCGCGGAGTCTCGGACGCCGATTCCTGGGCCACCGACGCGCACAAGTGGCTCAACGTTCCCTACGATTCGGGAATTGCCTTCGTGCGCAACGCTGAGCATCTTCGCGCCGCGATGTCTGTCAACGCCGCCTATCTTGTCCGCGGAGACAAACGCGAGCCGAACCAATTCACTCCGGAAATGTCGCGCCGCGCCCGTGGAGTGGAAATTTGGGCCGCGCTGCGTTCGCTCGGACGTTCCGGCCTTGCCGATTTGATTGAACGCATGTGCCAATACGCCACGCGCTTCGCTGACGACCTTCGCGCGGCGGGTTATGAAATCCTAAACGACGTGAATCTCAACCAGGTTCTCGTTTCCTTCGGCACGGACGAACAAACGCGCCGCACCATCGCCGCCTCGCAAAACGACGGCACTTGCTGGTCCGGCGGCACCATATGGCACGGACGCGCCGCCATGCGCATCAGCGTCTCCTCGTGGGCCACCACGCCGGCTGACGTCGACCGCAGTCTAAAAGCAATCCTCCGCGCCGCCTCAGCTCGCTGACTTGCGACAGGTCTGCCAGGTGCGGGCCCTGTAGCTCACGTCCCGCCAGCGCACTCGCGCTGGCTGACGTGAGGCTTTCCCACCTTCACAGCAAGCCATTCACGAAGCCGACATGCGACGGTCCCTGTTGGGTGCCGCACCCTTCGATTTTAAGGGTGCGGTTTTCCCGTCGCACACGCAGCTCCGGCAAGCAACCGGAAATCTGCTTTCGATTTTTCACAGCGTTGGAGGTTCGCGACTATCTGGTCGGAATTTTTTCAGTTTGTCGCGATGGTCAGGTTAATTTCAATGTCGCGTCGATCGTCGAAGCGTGAGATTTTCCGGCGGGCCGATTTGGAATGTTTGTACTCGGCATAGACCTCGAAATCGACATTCGGGTCGAGGCCCGTGAATTGATAATGCCCTTGCCCATCCGCGATGTATGTGCGCACCGCGTGGGTTTTCTTGTTCAGCAGGTAGACAACACCGGTCGGCAGCGGATTGCTGTCATGGTCCAGAACACTCCCGTGAAGGGTCCGCAACTGCGAACGGTCCCGCGGGCTTTGTCCCTTCGCGGTTGACGCCGACACAGCCACTATCGCCAGCAGAAGCACTAAGGAAGGTGCAATCCTAGTTGTTCTCAACTGGGTTCTCCTTCGACCGGTCCCTAACCACGAAACCAGGGCCTCGGGCTCTTGCCTGTAGGTTGCATTTGGTTAGATGGCATTTGACAGCTAATAAGATGTAGCCGTGCCCTATTCCTCACCCTCCTCGTCCTCGGCTTCGTCATCATCCTCCGCGAGCTCATCTCCGTCATCCACCGTCACCGCTTCTTCTTCATCTTCATCCTCATCGGCGATCAAGTTCACATGCACGGGATGGACCTGCAGCACCTCCAGCTCCACGTCGCACTCAGGGCAGGTGAGGATTTCGCCTTCTTCTACTTCATCCTCATCCACGTCAATTTCCGCGTCGCATTCCGGACATCTCACCACGGGACATTCTCCTTCCCAGCATAATCGCCAACCGGAAGAGCGTATTATATAACGTCCGTGTCAAGCAATCCTGAGACGGTGCTAGGATGGCGGCTTGTCACCCCGCCATACAATATCTGAGCCGGCCCTAGGAGGCTGGAGCCTTAGCCGCTGAAGGGAGTACCACTTTCTTTTCTTGGAGTGCGGCGCCTGCCTGCCGCTTGCCCGCCACGGCGGGCAGGCAGGGCTCGACGCCGCTTTGCCTTTCGTCGTTGACGGGCAGCCCTGTGCAGATTTTTCGTCGTCTGGTTTCGTCGGGTCACGGCTTCGGCGTTGCCGTAACGCACAAAACGTTAAGGGTTTCAGCCCCGCCGTTCGTGGCCGCCAAGATCAGAGCTTCAGCCCCTGGAGCCAAATCCCGCGTGCACGGCACTGCAACTTGGATTTTTGTGATGTCCTGATTTCAAATAGCGGAAATAGCTGTACACTTTGGAAATCAATGACCGAAGACCGCGAATATCCCGAGCGTCCCGTAATCGCCGTCGGCGGCGTAGTCATTTCCGACGCCCGCGTGCTCCTGATCCGCCGGGCGCAGCCGCCCCTCGAAGGCCGATGGTCCATTCCCGGCGGACTTCTCGAACTCGGCGAATCCATCGCACAGGCAATCGCCCGCGAGCTTTTGGAAGAGGCAGGCGTCCAAGTCCGCGCCCTCGAGTTGATTGAAATTTACGAGAAAGTTTTGCGCCTCCCCAATCAGCCGCCGCAATATCACTTTGTGATTCTCGATTATCTTTGCGAGCTAAAGGGCGGAGCCGCGCAGGCGGGTAGCGACGTCACGGACGTCTCCTGGGTGCCGGAACACGACTTGGAACGCTTTGACCTCACGGTCGCGGCGAAACGCGTCGTCAACCGCGCCTTCGCCATGTCTCGCGAACACCACCGCGCCAACCACGCGTAGCGCCACGCGCCCCACGACTCTCGGATCCTTGGTCCAAACGGGGTGAAACAATGCGCGACGCGATCCATCAAGCATCACCGCGTCCGCCTCTTCGCGGCAGTGTCAGGGCATGGCCTGTCTGCCGCAGGCAAGCTTCAGTCATTCTGAGGAACCTTGCCATCTACGCGCACTCTGGCCGATCGGTTCGCTTCAGTGCGCATGCGGACTGGCCACAAACGAATAAATCTCGTCCGCAATCCAATAATTCGCCAGCAGAGTCGCGAACATCATTCCCACCAGCCACAAACCCCACCGCCGTCGCCGCCACGCATTTCGAAAGGACGAGAACTGCATCGCAATGTCCGCCACGTACGCGCTGCAATAGCAGAGATTCGCGAACATGGCCAGCACGGCCATCGCGACAAACAATTGCCACGTCAGCGCCGAACGGAAATGCGGCCACGTGCTCACAATCCAAATCACCACCACCGCCGTAAGAACAGCGTTGTAAATGGCGCGCCGCCGCTCCCAGTAAGGTATCGCGTCGTTCAACACCGCGCGCCACGGCCCGCCTTGCATCTCGCCACTGTCTGTCGATGACGTGAAATCAGCTCCGTTCATTCGCAACGCCCTCCGTTCTTTCGCGCAACGCTACTTCCTCGACGCCGATAGAGTTCACGATACGGCGCTCGCCGCGCTAACCGGCGCGCGCCCAAATCTCCTGTCGCGAGCGCGAAACTCCCGCACCGCATCTTCCAAATCTTCCGCGCCGAATTCCGGCCACATGCGCTCGGTAAAATGCAGCTCCGCGTAAGCGCATTCCCATAGCAGAAAATCGCTCAACCGTTGTTCGCCGCCCGTGCGGATCAGCAAATCCACATCCGGAGAAGCGTCCGGCGCATGCGTCACTTGCCCGATTCGCCGCGCGAATTCCTGTTGCGTCACTTCTGTGCTCGACATCATCCAGCACGCCGCCTGAAGCATCGCTTCCCGCGCCGAATAATCCACCGCGATTCGCAAGTCCAGCCCACGGTGCTTCGTGGTCGCTGTTTCCGCCGCTCCGATCGCCTCCACCAGGGCGCTCGGCAAACGATCGCGCCTGCCAATCACGCTGATGCGAACGTCGTGCTCCGCCGCGCGCAGCGCCTGCGCAAAAAAGTAAGTTTCGAGCAATCCGAAGAGGGAACCAACCTCGTCCGGATGCCGCTGCCAATTATTCGCCGAGAATGCAAACAGCGTCAGCGTGTCGATGCCGAGCGCCGGCGCCGCTCCCACAACGCGCCGCACCGCCTCCACTCCGGCGCGATGTCCCGCCGACCTCGACAATCCGCGCGCTTCCGCCCACCGCCCGTTCCCATCCATTAAAATCGCCACATGCAATCCTGGCGGTGGAACGATAAACAAAGTACTTTCGATCATAAAGTCACCCGGCAAATTTTTTTGCCTCTCCTATCCTTCCCGCGTCGCACGGATCAGCGCTTCCATATGGTCCAGATAATGCTCCAGAGCGCGCCGCCCCGAAGTCGTCAAACGGAACTCCGTCTTCGGCAACCGCCCCGCAAAACTTTTCGTGCATGCGATGTAGCCCGCATCTTCCAGCTTGCGCGCGTGCACGCTCAAATTCCCGTCGCTCGCGCCCACCAGCTTCTTTAATTCGTTGAAGCTCAGCATCGCGTTCACCGCCAGCGCGCTGATGATCCCCAGCCGTGTCCGCTCGTGAATGATCCGATCGAGAGAACGCGCCGATTCCTCCCCCGCCCGGTTCCGGACCGTTCCCAGTTCCTGCCGCTCCGCTTTCGCCTCGCGCGATGCGCGCACTGCCGCCGATTTACCCACCGTAACTCCTCGCAATCACTGTCCCGAACACAATATGAAATCCTCCAAACCCAATCGCCAAAAAAATATTGCTCCACGTCGAGGGACAGAAAAACGCCACCGTCCCCAGCACCATGAAGCACAATCCCATGAACGGCACCACGCGAATCGAAAACGCCCCGCCCGTCACCACGCCCGTCCCGTAAAGCAGCAGCCACGTCGCCGGAATTGCCGCGGTGAATCCCGCATGAAACAGAACGTAAGTCAAAATCGCTCCCACGAAAATCGGCGGCACAAAACTCAGCGCAAACTTCCTTCCCGGACCGCTCAGCAGCGAATCATGCGCGCGTCTTGCTTTAATCAGCGTGCTCCATCCTGCGATGCCGATCGCAATCGCCGCTTCAATCAGCCATACGGTCAGCCATGCCTCGCGGCTCGATTGCCGCGACGCAACCACCGCCGCGCCCAGCGCCGTGATTCCCAGCGCCACTCCGCCCCAGCCCGGAACGGCCGTGAACGATCCCGCCCGCTCCATCGTTTCCCTAATGAACCGCAGGTTCTCTCTCGCGTGGTCGTCAATCGCCACCGGTCCATCCGTGCGTCGCAGCGGGTTGGAAGTACGCATGACCGGAGACTATCACAAAATCATATTCTGTCAAGTACTTTGTAAAACAAAGTTCGTCGCAAGGTCAGCCGTCCCTCCGCTCGAAATTCCCTTGTTACCCTCGTATCCGCCGGACTATCCTTCCCCCGTAATCTTCACGTATTTTCAACGAGGAGGATTCGTCATGAAGCGTTTCCTGGTTTGCGCAATCGTCGCTGCTTTTGTTGCCTCATTTGTTGCCTCATTTGTTCCATTGGCCGCCAGCGCCCAATCATCCAATCCCGTTTCCGACACGGTGAAAAAAATCGTCGACCAGCGCTCGAAAATCATCGTCGCCGCCGCCGAAGAAATGCCCGCCGACAAATACAGTTTCCGCCCCACGCCGCAGCAGATGACCTTCGGCCACCTGATCATGCACCTCGCGCAATCCAACAACTTCCTCTGCGCCACCATCGCCGGAACGAAACCGGACACGCAGGCAAAGCTCACGGAAACAGATCCCAAAGACACTCTCGTAGCGGCCCTGAAATCCTCGTTCGAATATTGCAGCGGAGTCATGAACAAAACAGATGATTCGAAGCTCGGGGAAATGGTCCCCATGTTCCGCGGCCCCGCCTCGCGCGCGGCGGTCATGATCACCCTCACCGATGATCTTTACGATCACTACAGCGCCGAAGCCATGTACCTGCGCCTGAGCGGCCTGCTCCCCCCAACGGCCCAGCGCAAGACGATGTAGCGCGTCTCGCGGCGTGTCCTTGATTCATGTAGCTCGGGTCCCGTCACCACATTTCTTAGTCGGGACTGACCCGAGGTCCTTCCGCGCATTGCCCGGATCTTGGCGGCGCCCCCCAGTGTCCGTGTCGTTCGTAGCTTGCAGCTTCCAATCGAAAACCGCGCTACTTCCGCGGATACCGCCCCGTCGCGGCGTTCCACCGGATTCGAAGCAGGTCCGCGAACATTCGTGCGCTGTCGCGCATCACATGCACTTTCGTCGCCGCGTCATGCGCCCAGCGCACGGGCACTTCCACGGCGCGCAAGCCGTGCCTCCGCGCGAGGAACAATATCTCCGGATCGAATCCGAAATCCTCGATCCGCTGCTGCTCGAAAATGACTCGCGTCTCCGGCATCGCAAATGCCTTGAACCCGCACTGCGTATCTTGAAATCCCAGGCCCGTAAATAAACGCACCGTCCAATTGAACAAAATCCCCGCCAGTTCCCGCGCGCGCGATTGATGCACTGCGATAAGGCTGCGATCCATGGCCCGCGACCCAATCGCCACGTCCGCCGTTTCGAGCGCCTCCAATAATTTCCCCGCCTCCTCGATCGGCGCCGACAAATCCGCATCCGTAAACAGCGCGACGCGCCCGCGCGCTTCCATCATTCCATGCCGCACGCTGTAGCCTTTGCCGCGATTTTGCCCGTTCGACACCAATCGCAACTCCGGCATCTCTGCCCGCATCCGCTCCACCAATTCCGCCGTCCCGTCGCTCGACCCGTCATCAACCACAATCACTTCCGCCGCAGCCTTCTCGCGGCGCAAATATCCACGAACGCGCTCCAGCGTTCGCGGCAATCTCCGTTCTTCGTTGTATGCGGGAATAATGATGGAAAGCCCGAGGTGCGCGTTCATTCGCTGGCAGCGACAGGCCAGCCGTGCTGGCCCTGCAGAGGCACGAATTGACAGGCGAAAAGCTCCTCTTCCACAGTCTTGCCGCCCGATTTGCGGATTCGCATCAGCATCTGCCGATCGCTCTTGCCCACCGGAATCACCAGCCGTCCGCCCTCCGCCAATTGCTCGATCAACGGAGGAGGAATCTGTGGCGCAGCCGCCGCAACTAAAATTGCGTCAACCGGCGCCGCTTCGGGCCATCCCAGCGTTCCGTCGCCCGTCACCACGCAAACATTCACGTATCCCAACTCCGCCAGCCGCTTTCGCGCCGTATCCGCGAGCGAGGCTCGCGCTTCAATCGTAATCACTTCGCGCGCCAACTCCGCCAGCACTGCCGCTTGATACCCCGACCCTCCGCCCACTTCCAGCACGCGCTCTTGGCCCTCAAGCTCCAGCGCCTCCGTCATCGCCCCCACCATGTAAGGCTGCGAAATCGTTTGACGCTCGCCAATCGGTACCGGCTCATCGTTATAAGATCGCGCCGCCAGCTCCTCCGGCACAAACAGATGTCGCGGCACTCGCTCCATCGCCGCCAGCACCCTCGGCGAACGAACGCCTCGCTTGCGAATCTGCTCCGCGACCATCAGCATCCGCAGCGATTCCCAATCCGGATTAGCGCCCGCGCTCGTTTGCTCGCCTCTGAAAGGTCTTGCTCGTCCCGGCGATTCCCGCGAAAGTTTCTCCCATCATTTCTGCGCCCGCGCGCCGCTTGGAATTTCCTTCAGCAGCTCCCGCACCGCCGTGTCGAGCTGCACATCATGCGTCGTGTAGCTCTCTCCCATCGGACGCTTCACCAAAAAATCCACCGGCCGCGGATGCAGTTCCATCGGCGTTCCATCCGCCGCTGTCACCCGTATGAACGGCAATCTCAAAAATGATCCGTCAATCAACTGCGTCGCCGAAGTGTAAATAATCCAGCCCGCCGTCGGCTCGCCCACCACTTTTCCCAACTTCATCGAGCGATAACCTTCCGTGAAATCCTCCGCGTCCGAAAGCGAATGCTGATTCGTCACCAGAATCGTCGGGAGCTCCAGCGAACGCTGTCCCAGTTCCGAGCGTGCCGGCGCTGTCGGAAAATCTCGCGGTGTCATCGACAAATACGGCCGCCGTGACAGCACGTCCAGCGCATACGCATTCACAAATCCGCCCGTATTGCTGCGAATATCGATCACCACTCCCTCGCGCGAACGGTTCTGCGTATCCAAATCCAGATAAAAATTCTGCAGCGAGCTTTCCCCCATGTCCGGGATATGAACGTACCCCAGTTTCCCATTGCTGATTTTTTCGACGTACGCCCGGTTTTTCTCCACCCATTGGTGGTAAAGCAGTTCTTTTTCCTGCGAAGTCGTCACCGGCTGCACAATCACCGTGTGCGCATTCGCGCCGTCCGCCGCACTCGCCATCGTCAACGCCACGCGCTTCCCAATTTTGTGCTCGAGCAGCGCGTTCAAATTTGTATGCGCCCCGATCGCTTGCCCATCCACCTCCGTCAAATATTCGCCCGACTTGATTCCGCCCGCCAGTTCCGCCGGCCCCATCGGAAGAATATTCGTCACTCGCAAATGTCCAGAGCTCTCCGCCTCCGCGCGGTCAAAATCCAAGCCCAGCCGTCCCATCGTTGGCTGCGATCTCTCCGGGCCGGCAATTCCCAGATGCGATCCATTCAGTTCGCCCAGCATCAACGAAATCAATCGCCGCACTTCCTCCGGATTCGCCGCCGCTTCCACGCGCGGTTCATATTCGCTTCTCACTTCATCCCAATTCGCGCCATTGTGATTCGGATCGAAGAAAAAATCGCGCAGATACGTCCACGCCTCCTCGAACATCTCCACTTTTTCGCGCGCGAAGTCCACGTCCATCTCCGCGGTCACTGCCAGCGGTCTCATCTCGTGACTCGCGACCGTCGCCACATGAATCGTCCCGCGATCCAGATAAAAAACTTCCTTCCCATCCGGAGAAAATTGCGCGTCTCTCTTCGGCCCCGGCGTTGACGTCAGTTGACGCGCCACGCGCGGCTCTTTCGCCAGTTCATCCAGCGAATACAGATAAAGATTCTCTTGTCCCGCCACCGTCGCGGTGAACAGCAGCCATTTCCCATCGGGACTGATCGTCTCGGAACCCGCGTCCAGCCCCGTCGGCACCAACGAAACCCGGTCGCGAATGCCGTCCCAGTCAATCGTCACCGGTTTTGCCGGAGTCGCTTTCGTTTTCTCGTCCGCGTCCGCTGTCGCCGCTTTCGCATTTCCCGTCGGGCTCTTCGGCGTCTCCTTGAACAAATCGCGAAATTCGTCTTCGCGGAATTTCGGCGCATGCGGAATCAGATCCACGCGCGCAATCTGGCCCATCTCCGTCCGCTGCGTCGCATTGAACAGCACATATGTGCCATCCGGACTCCACGCCACCGCTCCGCTGAATGCGTCGGGAAGAAAACTAACAGGCCGCGCGTCGCCGCCCGCCACTGGCACAGCCCAAATATTGCGAAATAAATTATCGGCTATATCTACGTAGGCGATCCATTTCCCGTCCGGCGACCACACAAACGGCCCTTCCGTTTCAAACGGCGGCCGCCCGAAATGTCCGTTCGCAATCGCGCGCTCTTGCTTCGACTCCAAATCCATCACCCTCAACTCACGCCCGCCACGCTCAAACGCCAGCATCTTGCCGTCCGGAGAAAATCGCGGCGCTGCATCTGCGGCCGCGTCGTGCGTCAACCGCGTCTCCTTGCTCGTCGCAAAATCGTAAAGAAACAGATGCGGCACGCCGTCGCGATCCGAAACGTAAACCAGCTTTCGGCTGTCCGGCGCCCATCGCACTTGCGATTCCTCCGTCGGTGTGAACGTCACGCGCGTTGCGTCGCCGCCATCCTTCGCGGACGCGGCAAACACTTCGCCATGCGCCACAAACGCCACTTTTTTCCCGTCCGGCGAAAGCGCCAGATCCCCGATATGGTCTGTCAGTCGCAAATGCTCCACCGCCGGCCCCGCCGGAATGCCTCGTCGCGTGATCGCCACCTCACTCGCTCGTCCCGTCGCCGTATCGAGTTTCCAAATCCCAAAATGCCGTTCAAACACAATTGTCCGCCCGTCGCTCGAAATCGCCGGCCACAACACGCGCCCCTTCTTGAACTGCGTCACCTCGCGCGCTTTCCCGCCAACCGTCTGCGCCCAAATATTTTGCGCGCCGCTGCGGTCAGAGACGTAATACAACTCGCGCCCATCCGCATTCCACATCGGCCACGAATCTTTCGCCGACCCGTCCGTCACCGCTTCATACTTCGGCGTCGTCCCGTCGCGCACCAGCCAAATCTCCGATTCGTCCAGATGGCTGTGGCCTTTGCGCCACCACTGCTCGGAAACAATTCCACGCGCCGTAATCGCCACGGTTTTCCCGTCCGGCGAAGGCGCCGCAAAATATTCGTTCGCGTAACGGTCCGCCATCACCGCCATCGGCGTGCCGCCCTCCACGTTCACGCGATACACGTCGTTCATGTACGAAATATCGTGATTCGCCGACGAAAAATAAATCCACTTCCCGTCGCGCGACCATCCGTCCACGCGATCCAGCGAGTCGTCATACGTCAGCCTCTTCACTTCGCCTGTCGCAAACGTCAGCACATAAACGTTCCCGCTCCCGTCGCGCGCCGACACATACGCCAGTTTCGTTCCGTCCGGCGAATAGAGCGGCCGCGACTCCGTCGCCGTATCCGACACCAGCAGCCGCGCCTCGCCGCCCGCCGAAGGCACGGTCCAGATATCGCCGCCCGAAACGAACGCGATTTCCTTTCCATCCGGCGACACGCCCGGCTCGCTGTACGCGGGACGCGCCTTTTCTGCCGCCGTGGACGCAACTCCGCTCGCTTTCTGCGCGCGCGTCGAAACCGTCGTCGCCAACAGCCCCGCCAAAATCAGCAACAAATATCTCTTCACATTCGCCATTCCACACCTCGCCTCACATTAGCGTCTCTGCAAATGAAAATATTGCGATGGCCCTCTTCGGATCTCGGTCGCGGATTATAGCACCAGCTCAGGCAGGTTGTAGGTGGCGCTCCCACGCGCGCGTCCCGAGGATTTCCTCAATCTGCGCCAGCGCAAAATCGATTTCGTCTTCGCGATTGTAGAAATGCGGTGACAGCCGAATCCCCGCGCCCGGCCGATAATCCACCATAATCTCCCGCGCGATCAATTCGTGTTTCACTTCCTGCGCATGCGGACACTCCACCGAAACCGTTCCCGCGCGCTCCGCGGCATCTCGCGGCGTGTTGACGCGCCATCCGCGCTTCGTCGCGCCCTCCATCAAACGCGCCGTCTGCTGCATCGACCTCTCCCGGATTTTCTCCACGCCAATTTTTCCGATAATCTCAAGTCCCGGCTGGCACGCATACAGCGCGGGAACGTGCGGCGTGCCGTTCAGAAACCGGTACGAATCCTCGCGCGCCTTTTGCGGCCCCACCTCAAAATCAAACGGCCTCTCGTGCGCCAGCCATCCCGTCAGCGTCGGCAGGAACTTCTTCCGCAAATCCGGCCGCGCGTAAAGGTATGCCACGCCCGGCCCGCCACACAGCCACTTCAACACGCCGCCCACCGCAAAATCCGTTTCCAGTTCCCCGACATTCACCGGCACCGTCCCCGCCGCCTGAAAACAATCCAGAATCACGTGCGCGCCCACTTTGTGCGCTCGCTCGATAATCGCTCTCGCGTCCACAATCGTCGCGCTCCGGAAAAGCACCAGCGAAATCGGCACCAGCAAAGTAGTTTCATCGATCGCCGCCAGAAAACGTTCCAGCGGTAGGTGGATCCCATCCTCGCTCTTCAGCAATTCCACGCGCGCGCCCTTCCGCCGCTGTTCCATGTAAAAATAAACGATCGACGGAAACTCCAGATCCACCAGCACCACTTTGTTCCGCGGCCCGGAAAAATCGAAACACGACGAAATCACCTGTTGAGTCAGCGTCACGTTCTGGTGGAGCGAAATTTCCCCCTTGCCTGCGCCGATAATGGCTCCGACTTTGTCTCCCGCCGTCACCGCCATTTCCCACCAGCCTTCTTCCCACGCCCGCACTCCTCGCGTCGCCCACGATTCCGCGTAATCGTGGACGCGCTCATACACCGCCCGCGGCATCGCCCCCAGCGAATTGCTGATCAGGTACGTCGTATGCTCCAGAATCGGAAACTCCTCGCGCCACTTCAACAATTCATCCATGAATTTTCCCCTCACTCGTCCCGCTTGCATTCCCGCGCCACCAGAATGCCCGCCATCCTACCAGATTCAAAGCCGCGCCTCGTTCTCGCTTCCGCATTTTATCGTTGCAGCGGGTGCCGCACCCTTCGCTTTTAAGGGGTGCGGGTTTTCGCCGCGACGCCTGCTTGTCTCCAGTATTACTGTCATCCCGAGCCGCCAGGCGGTGAGGGACCTGCTTTTTCACTTTTCCTTCCTCGAATGTTCCGAGAACTTCAGCGGGTGCCGGGTGCCGCGCCCTTAGCCCTTAAGGGTGCGGGTTTTCATGTCACCCTCCCTCCGCCGCACTCGCCCTGCCTGACGTGAGAACTTCGCCACCTTCATTTTCCTGCTACTTGTTTTATATTCCTGTCATACCGAGCCGCCATGCGGCGAGGGACCTGCTTTTCATCTTTCCTCCCTCGAATGTTCTGAAAACGCCTCGCACCGGGTGCGGCACCCTTCGCCCCAAGGGTACGAGTTTTCGCCGCAGCTCGTTTTCTTCGGCCTTTCCCACCCCTGCGCGCCGTCCTTTCACAGCCACTACTGTTTGCCTTCCTCCCAACGCCGTTTCACACTTTTCCCAAGGGCGGTCGTAGCACCTGGCCCCGCAGGCCTCGCGCTAACACCTCCCTAAAACTAAAATCCCAAGGAGACTCACCATGTCACCAAGAACCGCCGCGCGTTCCAAGCGCTCCAAAAGCATTTCACAACGAGCATCCGCCGCCTCCCATCTCTCCCATCACGAGCGCAAATGCTTCATCTGCCACCATCCGGAACGCGAAACCATCGAGGAAATGTTCGTCCACTGGCACAGCCCCATGACCATCTACAGCCGCTTCATGCTCCGCGACCAGCGCACTATTTACGATCACGCCCACGCCCTTGGACTCTTCGCCAAACGCCGCCGCAACATGCGTTGCGCTCTCGAAAGAATCATCGAACGCGCCGATGAACGCGATATTTCCGCGCACGGAATCGTCGCCGCCATCAAAGCCTACGCCTCCCTCACCACGTCCGGCGAATGGGTCGAGCCCGCCCGCCGCGTCATTTACACTTCCATCTCCGCGCCTGCACCTCAGCGCGAAATCGCCAATCCCCTCGCCAATCAAAACGGACGACGAGCCTCCTCTCACGCGCTAATCGATCCGTCCGTCACCGGAGACGGCTGGTACACGCGCAACGAACGCAACTCCAGTCCGCCCGCGAATCCGTTTGATAACAAAAATGGCCGCACCGTTTATTCCGCCGCATCCAACGAACCAGATCTCACCGGCGACGGCTGGTACACGCGAAACGAAAAATCGCCAACGTACTCCGTGCCGCAGAAAAGCTATCTTGTTAACTCCGATAATTCTCAATCGTCGAATCTACCGCCAGTCGCCGCAAATCACCCGAATCCCCAGCCCGCGCCTCCATCGCCCACGGCTGCGCACATCTCAACCTCGAGCGCTTCTGCAAGCTCGCAAACTGCCGGCGCATCCGCTCCAAACTCACGCACCGCAATCTCGCCCGCCGCAAACGCATCCGTCCCGGCTCCTGCCGGTCGCGCGTCGCAAACCACAACTCACACTCCCGCGCCTGCGCACACAACCACAACCGTCGCTCCAACGAATCCGAAGAGCGCCAACTCCACCGTCGTCCGCGCAAACGGAGCAAGAACTCCCAACTCCAGCCGGTACGCGCCGGGATTAGAAATCGCCGCAACTCACACAAAACAATCCCCCGCGCACCATTCTAATCGGCACAAATAGGCATGGTTCACGCATCGCACATTTGCGGAACAATCCCTCGTGGGTCAGTTTGAATTTTCTTGATCGTGACACAAGCAGTCAAAATTCAAACTGACCCATTACCGAACAATCGCCAAAGGAGACGCCCATAAACCGGATGCGCTAATATAGAAAAGAATTCTGGAGCCGCAAAAAGAGGAAATAAAAAGACGATGCCCCACACCACCGTCTACATCATCAGCGCCGTGCGCACGCCCATCGGAAAATTCGGTGGAGGCCTTGCGGATTTTACCGCCCCGGATTTGGGAGTCATCGCCGTTCGCGCCGCGCTCGAGCGCGCATTCAACGGCCAAGTGCCGCCGGAACGTCAGCCCGGACACGGCGGAAAAATAGAAGACAGCATCAAGCAAGCGAATGAAAGCACCGCCGGCCAAAAATCAGCTCGTGAACTTCCATATCGCATCGACGAATTAATTTTCGGTAACGCTCGTCCCGCTGGCGTCGGCCCCAATCCCGCTCGGCAAATCGCCTGGCGCGCTGGACTCGGCGACGACGTGCCTGCCTTCACCGTCAACCTGGCCTGCGCCTCCGGCCTGCGTTCCATCCTGCTTGGCTGGCAACAAATTTTGCTCGGCGAAGCCGAAATCGTCGTTGCCGGCGGCGCCGAATCCATGTCGCGCGTTCCCTATCTCGTCGAAGCGCGCTGGGGTGTGAAGATGGGCAATCAGCCGCTCGTCGACGCCATGTATCGCGACGGATTTCTTTGCCCCATTTCGCAAATGATCATGGGCGAAACGGCCGAGCTGCTCGCGCAGCAGTATAAAATTCCGCGCGAAGAACAGGACGCCTTCGCCATCGAAAGCCATCATCGCGCCGCGCGCGCTCAGAAAGAGTGCCGCTTCAGCCGCGAAATCGTTCCCGTCGAGCGCACCGACAAAAAAGGCAATATCGTGCGCGTCGAAACGGACGAACACGTTCGCCCCGCTATTACTCCCGAACAAATGGCCAAGCTCCCGCCCGTTTTCAGCAAGACGGGAACCATCACAGCGGGAAATGCCAGCGGAATCACCGATGGCGCCTCGTGCGTTGTGCTTGCGAGCGAGAAGAAAGTCCGCGAACTCGCGCTGAAGCCCATCGCCCGAATCGTCGACGCCGCGGTTGCCGCTGTTGACCCGCGTGTGATGGGCATTGGTCCTGTCCCCGCCGTACGCAAACTTCTCGCGCGCACCGGAACGAATCTCGACGATTACGCCGCCATGGAATTGAACGAAGCCTTCGCCGCGCAAGTTCTTGCCTGCGACCGCGATCTGCATTTCCCGCGCGAACGCTTGAATCCCAACGGCGGCGCCATCGCTCTTGGCCATCCCATCGCGTGTACCGGCGCGCGCATCCTCACCACGCTGATTCACGAAATGCGCCGCGACGAAAATTCCGCGAAAGCCAAAAAAGGCCTCGCCACCCTTTGCGTTTCGGGCGGCATGGGCGTCGCCCTCGAAATCGAAACTCTGTAATTCACTCCGCGCAAATTTGCGCCGCCGCGCCGCGCGATCCGCATCGCAAAACGCCGTCGCCGGGGTTTGCGCCTTCGGCACCGCCGCTAAAAGCCTTCCGCAGTTCGCCGCAATTTCAATGTACGATTATTTCTCGCACATTCGCCGCATTCGGAGGATTCCATGCAAACGTCTTCTTCGCCGAAAACTTCTCGCGTCGCCGTCGCCGGAAACGTTGGCGCCGTGCCGCCCAAGCCTGAGGAATTCAAATACATCCGCTTCCGCATCGAAGGCGAAGTCGCGCGCCTCACGCTCGAGCGCCCCGAGCACAACATGCTCAACGAACGCATGCTTTCGGAGCTCGCCGTGGGCATCGATTCCCTCGAGGGACGCGGCGACGTAAAACTGATCGTCCTCGATTCCGCCGGCCAATCGTTTTGCGGAGGAATCGAGCTCGGCGAATACACGCCGCGCCGCGCGTTCCAGGTGCTCGATGCATTTCAGCGCGCGTTCACGGCCATGCTCGATACTTCGAAGCCCTTCCTTGTAGTCGTGAACGGTCCCGCTTTTGGCGGCGGCGCGGAACTCGCCGCGCTCGGCGATTTGGTGGTCGCCACTCCGCGCGCGAAGTTCGCGCAGCCCGAAATAAAGCTCGGCGTCTTTCCTCCGCTCGGCGCGGCGATTCTGCCGTTCATCGTTGGACCGAAGCGCGCTCTCGAATTGGTGCTCACCGGAGAAGTCATCAGCGCGGAACGCGCGCTCAGCCTGGGCCTCGTAAATCGCGTCGTGAAAGAAGACAAACTCGAAGAAACGGTAAAGGAAATGTCCGCGCAAGTCACCGCGCACTCCGGCGCCGTGCTCACCATGGCGAAAAAAGCGATTCTCGGTTCCATGGGACTTTCGCTGCGCGACGGCGTGCGCCAGTCCATGGCCGTGTTCCTCAACGAACTTTCCGGACTCGAGGATTCCAGCGAAGGCCTGCGCGCCATCGCGGAAAAGCGCTCGCCTCAATGGAAAAATCGCTGACGACTGGCGCTGTGGCGATATTGTTCCGCGGCGTGATTGACTCGATAGGCCGTCGGGCATAGACTCAGTTTGGAAAATTTAGCCGGCTCGCGGGAAAAACCCTTCGAATCGCTCACTGAGCGAATTCTTAGGATGAAGAGAAGGCCGTGAAAATCGGCCACGGTCCCGCCACTGTAATCGGCCGGCGCTGCTGACACGCAATCCCCACTGGCGCGTTTTGCTCAACGCAAACGGGCCGGGAAGGGCCGCTCGAAAAAAGCGGAGCAGCGCCAGATTTTTCCGGGGAAATCGCCACGCGTTTGCGGCGAAAATCCGGAGGCCGAAAGTCAGGAAACTTGCGCGAGCCGATTTGCGCTGGCGCTCTTCGCGAGAAAGAGCGCGGCAATGCGCCCCATGTTTCTCGTGGGGCTTTTTTATTGCGCGGATGAATTTCCGTGCGGAATGTCGCGGCAAAAGTCGCAAACAGATTTGCCGCGAGTGAAAACCGGCGCAAGCGAAACGAATTGGACAAGCGATGCGGCGAAATCGAATGGGCGGCGCGTTCGGCGTGATAGCGTTACTTTGTGGCGCATGTGCCTGCGCGGCGCAAAATGAAATTGCGCTCGCCGCGGCAAAAAACCAAACGCAACAAGAAGCGAAACCGCAATCGAAAGTGGAAACAAAACTAAAAACGCGCGAAGTGACCGACGAAGCGGGACGCCACGTGGCCGTGCCCGTGGAAATCCATCGCATCGTTACGCTCGCGCCCAATCTAACGGAAATTATCTACGCGCTCGGCGCGCAGGATCGCCTCGTCGGCGTCAGCAATTACAGCGATTCTCCGCCCGAAGCGAAATCGAAACCGCGCATCGGCATGCCGACGAATCCGAATCTCGAAGCCATCGTCGCCGCGCATCCGGATATTGTTTTGATCACCACGGAAGGAAACCGGCGCGAAACGGCCGATCAACTCGCGCGGCTGGGCATCGCTGTCTACGCGACGAAGCCGTATTCGGTCGAGACCATGCTCGAATCCATCGAACATATCGGTGGCGTGATTGGCGCGACCGCGCAAGCGGAAAGCGTGGTCGCAAATCTCCGCCGGCGGTTGGATGCGCTGAAATCAAAACTCGCCGGTGTGCCGGTCGCGCGAGTCTTCTTCGTCGTGGGAGAAAATCCTCTGATTTCGCTCGGCGAGCATACTTTTATCGCGGACGCCTTGCGCTACGCGGGCGCGCAATCGGTGGTGCGCGCGAAACAAGATTGGCCGCAGATCGGCATGGAAACAGTTGTGCGGCTGAATCCCGATTATCTGGTATTTGCAAGCAGCGGGTTTGGCGGCGAGGATTCGACAGCCAAGCAGTTGGCGCAGTTGCGAAGTGAAGCGGGCTGGCGCGAACTCGCAGCAGTGCGCGCAGGCCGCGTGGTCGTGGTCAGCGACGAAATCGATTTACCCGCGCCCGGATTGATCGAAGCGATTGAAAAACTCGCGCGTCAACTTCATCCAAATGCTTTCGCAGACGCGGTGCAACATGCGAGTTTCCGTCAGCGGCCAGTGTTTGTCCCGATGCGCGCGCATTTGCAGAGCGCCGTTTCGCACGATTCATGCAGAGAGGCGATTCCATGCGGCCGCTGACGCCACGGCGAATCGCGGGAATTTGCGCGCTGCTGGCGGGCGTGCTTTTCGTCGTGGTGGTTTTGTCGCTGAAGGTGGGCGCGTATCCGATTTCGGTGCGCGACGTGGCCATGACGCTTGTTCGCGGCGCGCTCGGCCACTGGAACAGCATTCCCAGTTCCGATCGGCTGATTGTGTTTGGCCTGCGGCTGCCGCGCATCGCGCTGGGAATTCTGGTCGGCGCGGCGCTTTCTGTTTCCGGAGCCTCGTTTCAGGCGCTTTTGCGCAACCCGCTTGCTGACCCGTACGTGTTGGGAGTTTCGAGCGGCGCTGCATTGGGCGCGATTTTGTCGCTCGTGTGGTTGCAGCAATATCCGTGGTCGATGCAAGCGCTGGCGTTTCTGGGCGCGCTCGCCACGATTGCAGCCGTTTATTTTCTGGGACGCCGCAAAGGCCAGCTCGACAGCACCACGCTGCTTCTCGCGGGAATCATCACCGCGTCGTTTCTCTCCGCCATCATTATGTTTTTGATGACCACGGTCAGCGGCCGCGATTTGCGCGGCATGGCTTTCTGGCTGATGGGCGACCTGGCCACGCCGCCGGCAATCGGGTTGGGATTTCTGTTCGTCATTCTGCTGATTGGAATCGGCGCGATTTACACCACGTCCTCGGATTTGAATTTGATTTTGACCGGCGAGCAGGAAGCGCATCATCTGGGCGTGAATGTGCCGCGCGTGAAACTGGTGGTGTATGTGAGCGCGTCGCTGCTGACCGGCCTGGCCGTTTCCGTCAGCGGCGCTATCGGGTACGTGGGGCTTCTGGTCCCGCATGTGATGCGCATGCTTTTCGGCTCCGACTATCGCGTGCTGATTCCCGCGTCGGCGATCGGCGGCGCGATTGCCGTGGCGCTGGCGGACACGCTGGCGCGCATCATCGTCGCGCCCACGGAACTTCCCGTCGGCGCCATGACGGCGGCGATTGGCGCGCCGGTATTTATTTATTTGTTGCGGCGGAGATTCGCATGAGCGCGCAGGGAATGCCGGCGCCAAATGCGGGCCGCGATGCGGCCGCGGGCTGGATGCAGAGTCCCGTGCGCCTGGTGGTGGAGCAGGCAAGCTACGCGTATTCGGCTTCGGACCGCGACGCGCCGGATTTTACGATGGGCCCCGTGACGTTCAGCGCGCGGCAACGCGAAGTCGTGGGCATCCTCGGGCCCAACGCGAGCGGGAAATCGACGCTGCTGCGTTTGCTTTCCGGCGAATTCAAGCCGTTGTCGGGCCGCGTGGAACTGGACGGCAAGCCGCCGAGCCAACTGCCGCTGCGCGAACGCGCGCAACGCATCGCGATGGTCAATCAGGAAAGCGCGCTGATGTTTCCTCTGCGTGTGTGGGAATACGTTTTGCAGGGACGCTATCCGTACGGGCGGCGGCTGCGATTCGAAAACGAAGCGGATTGCCTGATGGCGGAAAACGCGCTGGCGCAAGTGGGCGCGAAAGCGCTGCTCGACCGGCGCATGGACCAGCTTTCCGGTGGCGAAGGCCAGCGCGTGATTTTGGCGCGCGCGTTGGCGCAGCAGCCGCTCTTGCTGCTGCTCGACGAGCCCACGCGGCATTTGGACATCGGCGGAAAAGTGGAATTGATGCGGCGCCTTCGAAAGTTGGCGGAAGAAAATCGCTACACCGTTGTGGTGGTGACGCACGAGTTGAACCTGGCGGCGGAATTCTTCGATGCGATTGTGCTGATGCAGCGCGGAAAATGTCTGGCGTCGGGCAAGCCGTCGGATGTTTACCGTCGCGAATTGCTGGAGCAGGCGTTCGAGACGGAGCTCGATGTGGAGATGAACGCGAGCGGAAAACCGCGCGTGATTTTGCGCGGCGGCGCGGATACGGAAATCGCGGAAGGCTCCGCGGAAACGCAGGAGAAAAGCTGAAATGTTCGAATGGTTTGACCGCTGCGATCAGCGCCAGAGAGATCTTGCGGCAGGCGTTGACGCAGACCTGGTTCGGAGCAACCGCAAGAAATGGAGAATTTGGCTCTGGCTGCTTGGCGTCGGCTTTGTGCTTCTCGGAGTCGATCATTTCGCTAAATTCCACGGCCTCATTCAAGAAATCGTGAGGTGGATTTCTGGTTTGCTTTTTGTCGGCGCTATGTTGCTGGGATATTGGGCGCAGCAGGAGAGCGCGTTTCTCAATACGCCCGATCCCAAGAAGCCGCCAAGTTTGTTCAAGTAGAAACTGAATTCGGCGAATTCGTTTGAGCGAGTTCGCCGGCGACAATCACAGCGAGACTCCGTGCACGGGAAGACGGTGGGAAGCCGTCGCCGCTGCGCGACTGTAAGGCGGAAGAAGTCGGGCTCGCGCCACTGTTTCGGTGTTCGTCGAAAGACGCGACACCGCGGCGGGAAGGCCGGGCCCAGCAGAATGCCGCCAAGCCAGGAGACCGGCGGAGTTTCCATCTCGAGTGACGGCTGACCGCGAAGCGGCAGCCTGAATCTCGGGACAGCCTTCAAACTCCCGCGCGAGAGGGAGCCGGAGGATAAAAATGAAACTTCGTGTGCGGCTGTTTTTATTTTTTACGCTTCTTGTTTTTTCGCTTCCCGGAATTTCCAATTCAATCCACGCACAATCGAACGCAACAATTTCCGGACGCGTGACGGATCGCAGCGGCGCGGCCATCGCCGGCGCGCAAATTGTTGTCGTCGCCGTTTCAAATAACGCAATCGCGAAGGAATCGAAAAGCGGCGCGGACGGTTCGTATTCCGTCGAACTTGCGCCGGGAGAATACAAAATTCAGATCGAGCATGCGCAGATGGCGGCGAGCGAACGCGAATTCACGCTCGCGGCGGGCGAGCATCGCACGTGGGACGCGCGATTGGAACTGGCACCGCTGGCGTCGACCGTGGTGGTGTCGGCGCAAGCGGAACCGGCGCCGGCCAATACAGTTGCTTCGCCTGTGACGGTGCTGACGCGAAAGGAAATCGACCAGCGGCAGGAAATCTGGCTGGCGCCGCTGCTCAGTTCAACAGCGGGCGCGAATCTGGCGCGGCTGGGGCCGATGGGCGGCATCACGTCGCTATTCCTGGATGGCGGGAATTCGAATTTCGCGAAAGTGCTTGTCGACGGCACTCCGGTGAATCAGCCGGGCGGCGACATGGATTTCTCGAATCTCGATTTATCGAACGTGGATAAAATCGAAATCGTGCACGGCGCGTCGAGCGCGCTTTTCGGTTCCGACGCGATGACCGGCGTGGTGCAGATTTTCACGCACCGCGGAGATACTTCGACGCCGGAATTCACGGTGATTGGCGAGGGAGGCTCGTTCAGCACGCGACGCGGCGAAGCGCAATTGAGCGGGCTTGCGAATCGTTTCGATTACGCATCGTCGATTTCGTATTTCGACAGCAACGGGCAGGGGCCGAACGACCGCTTTCGCGATACGACGCTATCCGGAAATTTCGGATGGAAATTCAGCGACACGGATCATTTACGCTTGTCCGTGCGCAGCGCGGCAAGCGACGCGGGTCAGCCGGGGCAGACGGCGATTGATTTCCCGACGTTCTTCCAGCCGGGACAGTCGTCTGACCTGCACGATTTCTCGGCGAATGTGAGTTGGGATTTCGCGACGGGCACGCACTGGCAGCACCACATCGGCGGAACGGATTCCTACTTTCGCGATCTGGACGCGGACGTTCCCTTTTTTACGGACATCACGAAATTCAATCGCGCCAGTTTCGAAGAACAGTCCACTTATTTGTTTCGCAGCGGCGCAATTTCGCTCGGCTACAACTACGAAGTGGAAAACGGCTCGGCAATCGGTCCGCACGAGCGGCGGAACAATCAAGGCGGATATTTCGAGGCGCATTATCAATTTGGCCGGCGGCTTACGGCGATTGCCGGAGGCCGCGCGGAAGACAACACGAGTTTCGGTACGCGATTCGTGCCGCGCACGGGCCTGGCGTATCTCGCGCGGTTCGGGCGCGGATTTTGGGGCGAGACGCGGCTGCGCGCTTCTTACGGACTGGGAATCAAAGAGCCGAACTTCACGCAATCGTTCGAGGCGGATCCGTGCTTTCCGGGGAATCCGAATCTGAAGCCGGAACGCAGCAACACGTTCAACGCGGGCGTGGATCAGGTGATGGCTTCGGAGCGCGTAAAATTCTCGGCAACGTTTTTTCACAACAGTTTCAGAGACCTGGTGAGCTTCACTTCATGCCCGCCGCCGGGGTTTGGGCCGTGCTCGCTTCCCGTGCCGCCGGGATGTCCCGCGCCGGAATTGGATTCGTTCGGCTACGGGACATTTTTCAACACGGATTCGGCGCGCGCGTTCGGCGCAAACACGACGATTGAAGCAAAGCCATTCACGTGGCTGGGAATCATCGCCAATTACAGTTACGACGACACGCGCGTGTTGAAGGCGCCGAATGCGTTCGATCCCACGCAGGCTCCGGGGAACCGGTTGTTCTTGCGGCCGCTGCATTCGGCGGACTTGATTTTGAATGCAGCGTTCCGGCGGATGGATTGGAATCTGGCGGGATATTTTGTGGGACGAGAAACAGACAGCGATTTCCTGGGATTTGGGTTGACGAGCAATCCGAGCCATTTTCGAATGGACCTGGGAACGCAATTCGCGTTGGGACACGGCGTGACGATGATGGGACACGTGGAAAATTTGCTCGACCATCATTATCAGGACGCGATTGGGTATCCGGCGCTGGGATTTAATTACCGCGCGGGATTGAAATACACGTGGGGAGGAAAGTAGCGGATAGGTTGGGCGTGGAAAAAGGCAAAAGCAGATTCCCTGCCTGCCGCAGGCAAGCTCGCCGCGTGGCTTTTCGGAATGACAGGGCTTTGCGTTTGTTCCGGGGAATGCACCGCTTGAAGTTTTCGCAAACCGCGGCGCGAAAGGTTGCCTGACCGCGCGTTTCGGTAACGAAAGTATTTTTTTGCGCGCGTCAGAATGTTGTTGCGCTTTGGGAAGCAAGGCGCGTACATTTTGAATCAGTCGGCGCAGGGGGAGACGAGTCGCGCCGGCATTTGTGCCTCGCGCGGGGGACACAGCGAATTGTCGAACACGAATCATACAAATCACACCAATCACCATCCACCGATACTGCTGACGATTGCCGGATTTGATCCTTCCTGCGGCGCTGGTGTCGCGGCCGACCTGAAAACATTCGCGGCGCACAATTGCTACGGCGTTGCGGCGGTGACGGCGCTCACGGTGCAGTCGACGCAAGGCGTCATTTCCTTGCAAATGACTCCGGCGGCGACGCTGCGCGCGCAACTCGACGCGCTGGCGAGCGACATGCAAATCGCCGCGGTGAAAATCGGAATGCTGGGCAACAAGGCGAATGCCGTGGCGGTGGCGGAATTTCTGGACAAACACAAATTCGCGCATGTGGTGCTCGATCCGGTGGTGAAATCGTCGGCCGGGAATGCGGAGCTGCTGGATGCAGCGGGCGTGAAATTTCTGCGCGAAGAATTGATGAAGCGCGCGGACGTGATTACGCCGAACATGGATGAAGCGGCGCTGCTCGCTGGACTGGAAGTGAAAGACCTGGCGGAAATGAAGGCGGCGGCGCAGAAGCTGGCGGAGATGGGCGCGAAAGCCGTGATCGTGACGGGCGGCCATCTGGAGAAGCCGGTGGATGTGCTGTGCGAGGGCGGCGAAGTGAATTCGTTTGGTGGCGACCACGTGAAGAGTGAAAACACGCACGGGTCAGGGTGCACGCTGTCTTCGGCGGTGGCGGCGCAGCTTGCGCTGGGACAACAGTTGCAAGAGGCGCTGATCCTGGCGAAAGCGTACGTGTTCAAGGCCATCGAGAAAAGTTACGGGATCGGCAAAGGGGCGGGGCCGCTCAATCAATTTTTCCGCTTCCATCAGGAGCCGCCGGCGCGCGGCGTCCACGAAGTTCCTCAGCATGGCATGCATCCGGCCGCGGAGCCTGCGGCGCACTAAGCGCAGATTCAAGGCAGCTTGAAATGTTTTTCGCGTCATCCAGGTGCGAAAGCCGGCAACACTCCTTTTCTCTTCTGTGCAGCGTTCTCCAGCCAAAGAAAACGGCGCGCGGTGGCAGATCGCCCTTCCTCTGTCGGGGTAAACGCCCCGGTTTTTGTCGGGCTCTGCGAAGACTAAAGACAACGGGTGGCCGCAACGAAACCCCGCACCCTTAAAGACGAAGGGTGCGGCACCCACTGCGACTCCGCTACACAAACAAGAGGCTTACGTCGGCACCTGCGGCTGCTGGCGGGAGCCTTCGAGGCCGGCTGGTGACGGATTGGGCGCGGAGGGCGGCGCGGCGGTGGATTTTAGGGGCTGGGGATGCTACACATTATGAAGCGAGCCGGGTGAGAATCGTAGCCCATCCAGAAAGCCCTGGGATGCCATGTATGTGAATTGCGAAGTGGTGGGTTGTAAGGCGCGAGTACCGCAGGAGCTGGAAGCAGAGCGGCGGTGCGTGCTGCATTTCACGCTGGAGCTGGAGCAAACGTGCATGCTGGTGCGTCGCGAGACGGCGGTGGGCACGTGCACGCGGGAACGCTTCGGTGAAATGAGGCAATATATAGTGGACCACGGCGCGCAACTGGCGCGTCTGGCGACCGGCGGCTCGGGGCTGACGGACGAAACAAAAGCGCGAGTGCTGAGCACGTTCCTGACGCTGATGAATTGCCGCGAAAATATCGAGCGGATTGCGACTCGGCAGGATGCGGAGCGGCGCATCGCAGGTTGAGCAGACACGACGTTTTCGCCACGACCTCCCACATCTCTCACTGCCATGCACGACCGATCTCAGACATTAAAGTCCCCGTGGAAACCGCACTTTTCGGCACACCTAAAGCCGTGCCCGGACCGGCGATTTATGAAGTGGCCAGATAATTTCTAGAATCGCCGGCGAATTTCCCTTCGATTCCGGAGTTCCCCTTCGGGTCACTTCACGCCGCTTCAAATTAGCCCACTTGAATTGAAACCCACTCAAGCGCCGATGTAGCGCGCGTAGAGAGAACGGGCGATGGCGGGATCGCGCGTGCCTTTGATGACCGCGCGGCCGTCGGGGAAGACGGTCAGCTCGTAAGGCGGCACGCGAAAACGCAAAAGGAAATCGTTGCGGCGAACTCCGGCGACGGTTTTTTCGATGCGCCGGCCCAATTCGCCGAGGTCGAGGCGGCGGCTGCGTTCGTGAATTTGCACGGAATCGCGGCCGCACATGGTGACGTGAGGTTGCGCTTCGCCCTCGAGATAAATGAAATCGCGACGGACGCAGGCGCGGCATTGCGGATTCCTGGCCACGCGGATGGACTGGAAGCGGCCCGCCCAAACGTCGCAAGAGACGAGACGGCCATTCAGGTTCGCGGATTTTCCGGCGAGGAGCTTCGTGGCTTCAGCGGCTTCGATGGAGGCGACAACACTCGCGGCGCTGTTCAAGATGCCGGCGGTGTCGCAAGTTTCCTCGACGCCGAGGCTGCCAAATTTGCCATTGGATTCGAGGAGGCAAGCGAGGCACGCCGTTTCACCGGGAAGAATCGTGAAGGTGACGCCGTAACTGGCAACAGCGGCGGCGTAAATCCAGGGAACTCCGAGAGCGATTGCGGCATCATTGATAAGGAGGCGAGTTTCGAAGTTATCGGTGCCGTCGAGGATAAGGGGAAAGTCGCGGAGCAACTCGCGGGCGTTTTCGGGGTTCAAGTCGGCGACGACGGGCTCGACGGCCACATCTGAATTAATGGCGCGCAGACGGCGCATGGCGGCGATTGCCTTGGGGAGGGACTCGCGTGCATCGGATTCCTCGAACAGTGTCTGGCGCTGCAGGTTCGACAGCTCGACGAAATCGCGGTCAATAATTTTCAGGCGGCCGACTCCAGCGCGAACGAGGAGACTGGCCGCGACGGTGCCGAGCGCGCCGCAGCCCACAAGGACAGCGCTCGACTTCAGGAGGCTCTGCTGACCTGCTTCGCCGATGCCGGCAAATAGAATCTGGCGCGAGTATTTGTCGAATTGCCCGGGATCCACAATTTCCTCGAATGAAGGTTCCCATCATATCGCCTTTTGGAAAACAAGAGGCAGCGCGTATGCTAGCTTCTTCTTTTTGAGTCTATTGGCTGGAGTGAGGATGAAATGCAGGGCGGGAATGCCGGAAGGGAAAATCTCCGCGGGCCTTCGTGTGCTGGTTTTGCTGATTGCGGCATTCCTAAGTTTTCCGGCAGTGCAGGCGCAGGAGGCGACGCTCGAGGGGAAGCACATTGCCTCTGTGCGGGTGATAGACGATAAGGGGACGCCGATTCCGGAGAAACTCGCGCCACTACCGCTGAAAGCCGGAGACGCATTTCAGATCGATGCGGAGCGCGCGAGCTTGCGCACGCTGAATCAGACGGGATTGTTCTCGGACGTGCAAACGAAGGCCACGAGCGAAACGGACGGGCTGCATGTGGATTTCGTGGTGACGCGGAATTATTACAACAACGTGGTGCGCGTATATGGATTGAAAAATCCGCCGAACGAAGGCACGGCGGTGGCGGCGCTGCGGATGCCGCTGGGAGAACCGTTTCAAGTTTCGGCGTTGAACGACGGGTTGAAGCGGCTGTCCCAAACGCTGCAGGAAGACGGGTTTTACGAGGCGAAATGGAACTACGCTCTGGCGAAACACCCGGATACGCAGGAAATTGATATCACCGTGGAGGTGACGCCGGGACCGCGGGCGAAGATTTCGACGCTGGGAATCAACAATCAGACGCCGTTCCGCGCGGATCAAGTGCGCAAACACACGAAATTGAATCGCGGAGTTTCGGTGACGGCGGAGCGGCTCGATCGTGGCACGGAGCGGCTGCGCAATTATCTGGTGACGCAGGGCTACCTGGGAGCGCGCGTGGTTGTGAATCGCGGCACGTACGACGCGAAGAGCAACACACTGCCGGTTACGCTGGATGTGATTGCCGGGCCGCGCGTGCGCGTGGAAGTCAACGGCATGAAGATATCCGCGAAGCAGGTGCGGAAACTGGTTCCCATTTACGAGGAAGGAGATGTGGATCCGGACCTATTGGGAGAAGGGCAGCGGAACATTCGCAATTTGCTCCAGAGCCGCGGATATTTCGACGCGACGGTGAATTACACAACGCAAGAGGACAAGAAAGCGCAAGTGGAAGTGATTCAGTTCGACATCAACCGGGGCGCGCGGCACCGCGTGATGAGCATCCAGATCGACGGGAACAAATATTTCAGCACGGCGCTGCTGGAGAGCCGGTTGCAGGTGCAGCGGGCCACTTTCCTGTCGCGTGGCCATTTCACGCAGCAAATGGCGACCAATGACGCGAATTCGATTCGCGGGCTGTATCTGGCGAACGGGTTTCTGCAGGCGCAAGTGCGCATGGAAGAGGACGACAACTACAGAGGCACAAAGGGAAACGTGGCCGTGGCGTTTCATGTCACCGAGGGGCAGCAGACGCGTGTGACGGATTTGCAATTGCAGGGGAATCACGCTTTGAGCACGAAGCAATTACTGACGGTGATCAGCTCGACAAAAGGCCAACCGTATTCGACGGCGAACGTCACTTCGGACCGGGATAATGTGCTGGCCTACTATTTCGATCAAGGATTTCCCAGCGCGCAGTTCGAGGCGAAGGAGACGCCCGCGGGGACGAACCGCGTCCAGTTGGTTTACCACATTAGCGAAGGGCAGCGGGTGGACGTGAGCCGCGTGCTGTTGACGGGCTACCACTACACGCGGACGGGAATCATCGCGCGGCAAGTGACGGTGAAGGAAGGAGGGCCGCTGCGGGAAGGCGATGTGATCGCGACGCAACAAAAACTTTATAACCTGGCGATCTTTGACCGCGTACAAGTGGCTCCGCAGAATCCGGAGGGCACATATCCGAAAAAAAACGTGGTAGTGGCCGTGGAGGAGGGGAAACGGTACACGGTGAGCTACGGATTCGGTTTTGAGGCGCAGAGGCTGGCATCGACGTCGAGCGCGACGGGCACTGCGTTGAAGGTCAGTCCGCTGGGAATTTTGGAGGTTTCGAGGATTAATTTTGGCGGACGCGCGCATACGATTTCGCTGAAATTGCGCGGCAGCACGCTGGAATATCAGGCACTGCTGGGCTACACGGCGCCGAATTTTCTGACGTATCCGTGGCTGAGTTTGATTATCACGGGCTTTGCGGACAAAGCGAGCTACGTGAATACTTTCACGGCAACGCGCTACGAAGGAAGCGTGCAACTGGTGCAAAACGTCTCGCCCTCCACTTCGCTGAGCTACCGCTATTTTTACCGGCACGTGTTGGCGAGCAATTTGAATGGGAAGGTGTCGGTGGAGGAAGTGCCGCTGTTCAGCCAGCCGACAAAAGTGTCGGGTTTCGGGCTGACGTGGATTCGCGACCGGCGCGACAATCCCGCTGACGCGACGAAAGGAAATTTCAACACGGCGGATATCAGCGTGGCGCCGGAAGCGTTGGGATCGACGGCGAGTTATTTGCGGTTCCAGATGCAAGATTCGACGTTCAAGCCGATTGGAAAGTCGCTGGTGTTCGCGCGCTCGACGACTTTCGGGATCGAGCAGCCGTTCAGCGGATCGACGGCCGACAATATTCCGCTGCCGGAAAGGTTTTTCGCGGGCGGCGGGACGAGCATTCGCGGATTCTCGTTGAACCAGGCGGGACCGCGCGACGTCACTACTGGCTTTCCGGTCGGCGGCCTGGCGCTACTGTCGTTCAATCAGGAATTGCGGTTCCCGATGCATTTGCCGTTTGTGGGAAGTCACCTGGGCGGGGCGATTTTCTACGACGCGGGGAACGTGTTTTCGGATATTCATCACGTTTCGTTGCGCTACAGCCCATTGCCGCCGCCGGCAGGTTGCGCCCCGGGCTCGACGCTATTGCAATCACAGTGTCCGAACCTGGATTATTTTTCGCACACGATCGGATGGGGTTTTCGGTATGCGACGCCCATCGGGCCGGTGCGCATCGACCTGGCGTATCAACTGAATCCGGGCACGTTCCAGTTCCTGAATACGACTACGAACCAGATTCAAACGTCGCGATTGCCCCATTTCCAATTTTTCTTCAATATAGGTTCGATATTCTGATGCGAAACGCCACTCTGATATTTGCGTTGCTCTGTGGACTGGCTTTGCCGGCTGTGGGGCAGAGTGCGCCCAACCAGACGTCCGCGCCGCCGCAGACGGCCAATATTGATGGAATCGCGGTGCGCATCGGCGATGATGTGGTGACGGAAAGCGAAGTCCGGCAACTGGAGGATTACCAGCAATTGGTGGATGGGCGCTCGCAGAGCCGCACGGAGGTGCTGCAGGAGCTGGTGGATCAGTGGATTGTGCGGACGGAAGCGGCGGCGGCGAAATATCCGCGTCCGACGGCGAACGAGGTGTCGCAGGAATTTCAGGCGCTCGCGAAGCAATTCAAGTCGCCGCAGGAATTCCAGCGGCGATTGGCGCAGGCGGGGCTGGCGCAGGATGACGTGCGGCAAGTGATCGAGCGGCAGCTTTATTATGTGCGATTCCTCGATTACAAATTCCACGCGGCCTCGCAAGTGACTTCGGCGGAAATCGAAAGCTATTATCAAAAGCAGCTGGCGCCGCAGCTCGAAAAAAAGGGAATGTCCCTGCCGCCGCTGAATCAGGTGGAAGCGCAAATCCGGCAACTGCTGACGCAAGAGGAAATCAACAAAAAAGCGGCGCAGTGGCTGGAGGAAGCGAAAGCGCGTCTTCGAATCGTCATCCAGCCCGCAGGAGGAGGCGGATGATACGCAAGGTCGGTCGCGCTCTGCTCGCGCTGCTGATCGTTGTAGTTGTGGCCGGCGTGACAATCACCGTGATTGTGGAGAGCGGCGCGGCGGAACGCTGGGCGCGCGGGTACATCGTCAAGAAAATAGCGAGCAGCACGGGCGGGCGAGTGGAGCTTGGCGCATTCCACTTCTGGCTGTTCCCTTTGCGCGCTGAGCTGGACGACTTTACACTGCACGGCAAGGAATCGGCGGCGCTGCCTCCCTTCTTCCACGCGGACAAAATCGAAGTGAGTGTGCACGTCATTTCCTTCTTCCATAAAAAGATTTCACTCAAGAATTTGGAAATCGACCAGCCATCCGTGTTCGTGCGCGTGGACGAAAACGGGCACAGCAACGTGCCCACGCCGGCCGTGAAGCGCCCTCCTGGGAAACCGTGGCGCGAGCAGCTATTCAATCTTCAGATTGCGCAACTGAAAATCGCCGACGGAACGATGATATTCAACGACGCGAAAATCCCGGTCGACGCGGAAGGAAAAGATTTCGAGTTCGTGATGAATTATGAGTCGCCGACGCCGGGGAAAGAAGCTTATGTCGCGCAGCTAGGATGGAAGCAGGTGGAGATTGCGGCGAAGAGGTATATGCCGTTTCGCGCGGACGTGGCGACGAAATTCACGCTGACGCCCAATACACTGTCGGTGGATGATTTCGAGTTGAAATTGCCGAACAGCACGGTGAACGGGCGCGGCGAAATCAAGAATTTCAACGCGCTCGACGTGGACTTCCATTGCCGCGCTCACCTGTCGCTGCCCGACCTGCGGCAGGTGATGCGCAAGCCGGGAGTGCCCGACGGTGAAGTGGACTTCACGGGAAATGGAACTTATGCGGCGGCAAAACTTCGCATGGAAGGGCATTATCTGGCGCAAGGAATCAGGCTGAAGTTTCAGTGGTTTCACGCGGGCGGGATGCAGAGCTGGGGCAATTTGACGGTGGCCAACAATCGCCTGACGATGCCCGTCTTCGAAGCGAAGGCGCTCGGCGGGGACTTGAAGGGCCGGCTGGACATGAACTTCCACGGAATGGAGTTTCGCACGGCGACGCAGATGAGCGGCGCGAGCCTGGCGGAAGTGCTCGATGCCACAGACAATCCTTCGC
This sequence comes from Candidatus Acidiferrales bacterium, assembly GCA_035943235.1. GTDB lineage: Bacteria > Acidobacteriota > Terriglobia > Acidiferrales > UBA7541 > DAHUXN01. The sequence continues at coordinate 69,568 of DASZCH010000183.1, read as the reverse complement.
TGCCCGTCGACACATTGCATTGGGACGGCAGCATGAGCGTGAACACGGTGACCACGTGGAACCGCGACTTCAAGAATTTGAAGACGAAGGGCGTGACGACGTGGTCGCCTTCCGCGAAGGCCGCTCCCGGCACGCTTCCGGTGACGGCGCAGCTCGGTTTTGATTATTCGATGGACCGGCGGGATGTGATTTTGAGTCCGGGAAGCATCATCTCGACTCCGAACAGCCGGCTGGTGGTGGGCGGAACGCTCGCGGCGAAGCATTCGGCGCTGGACGCGGATTTTCACACAGCGAGGCTGGAAGATTGGGAAGACTTCATCGCGGATTTGCGAGGCACAACAAAGGAATCCGAGCCGGTGACGGGAGCCGTTGATTGGAAAGGGGAATTGACGGGACCACTGGGCGGGCCGACGTTCGCCGGCGCGTTTGAGGCGCGAGACGCGCATTTCGGGCGGCTTTACTGGGACGACATCACGGGGCAGATGATTTATTCACCGTTCCAGTTTCAACTTTCGCGCGCGATTGTGAAGCGCGGGCACTCGACGGCAAACCTGGATTTGCATTTGCAGCTGAATGGGAAGTGGAGTTTCAAGCAGGACGACATATGGACTCTGGAGGCGCGGCTCGATCACGCTTCGACGGATGATCTGCAGGGGCTCTTTGGAACTTCGTATCCCGCGTCCGCGGTGATGACCGCGGATTTCCAGGGAAGCGGAACGCGGGCAAATCCCGTGCTTGACGGGAATTTCCAACTGGACAAGGTGACGGCGTATGGAATTTACGCTGACCGCGCGAAGGGAAAGCTGAGCCTGCGGCACGATGAGATTCGAATCACGGATGCGGAGTTGGACCGCGACACGGGGCGCGTGAGCGGCGACCTGCTCTACCGGCCGTCCAGCCGCGAAGTGGAATTCCAGATGGCGGGCGAGAAAATTCCCTTGAGCAAGTTCGCATTTCTTCAAAAGAAGGCGATGCCGATTGGCGGCGAATTGAGTTTCCATTTGAGCGGGAGCGGCCCGCTGAGGGATCCACACGGGGCGGGAACAATTCAAGTGACGAATCTGCAATTCGGCTCCGAGGTATTGGATAGCTTCGGCGGCACGGTGAATTCCGACGGAAAAACCGCGCGACTGAAGTTGGTGTCGATTAAGACCGCGGGGAAACTGGGCGGGGAGCTGCAACTGGGATTGTCCGGAAATTATCCGATTAGCGGGCAGATAAAGCTCAACCACATCGACCTGGACCCGTTCATCGAGGCGGGTTTGCATCTGAACGAACTGACGGGTCACAGCAGCGTCGACGGCGAGTTGAGTTTTTCGGGGGAGGCGCGTCAACCGGATACGATTGAGATGCAGGCGAAATTGTCGCGCATCGGCCTGGATTACGAATATGTGAAGCTGCAAAACGAAGGACCCGTACTGTTGAGCTACCGGAAGAGCGAAATCCACGTGGATCAGGCGACGCTGAAAGGAGCAGATACCAATTTCCAAATTTCCGGGGACGCGCACTTTTCGGGCAGCCGCGCGCTGGATTTACGCGTCGCCGGCTCCGTCAATTTACGGCTGGTGTCCGCGCTGTTTCCGCAATTGGATGCTCGCGGCGTGACGCAGCTCAATACGACCATCGCAGGGACGTTTTCGAATCCACAGATCACGGGCCAAGCGAAACTCATCGGCGTGTCGGCGCATTACGGCGATTTTCCCGCGGGCATAAATAATTTGAATGGAGAAATGGTGTTCGACCGGAGCCGGCTGGTTTTCGACAATCTGACTGCGGCGGCGGGCGGCGGGAAGATAACGATTTCGGGTTCGGTGGGATACGGAGAAGCGCCGGTGCGGTACGAAGTGAACGCCGTGGCGGATAGCGTCCGCATACGCTACCCGGAAGGAATGAGCTGGCTGACGAGCGGGACGCTGCGCTTCAGCGGAACAACGAATGCGGCGCTGCTCTCGGGAAGCGTGACGGTGCAACGGATTACGTTTGCGCAGAATGTGAGTTTCTCTTCACTGATGGGGACGACGCAAACGGTGATTACGGGACCGGTGACGTCGTCCGCCTACCTGCGGAATTTGCAATTTGACGTGCAGGCGGACACGGGCGCCGGAGCGCGCATTGTGTGGGCCGGCGCGCACTTCACGGCCGAGGGCGGCGTGCATGTTCGCGGCACGTGGGAACATCCCATCGTCCTGGGCAGCGTCCATTTGCTTACCGGCGAGATGGCCTTCCACGGGAACACGTACCGGCTGACCCGGGGCGACATCAACTTCTCCGATCCATTTCACTTTGATCCGATTTTGAACATCGAGGCTTCGACAACGATCAATCCGTATGAAATCACGCTGGACTTTTCAGGGAAGGCGAGCAATTTGCAACTGGCTTACCGCTCCGATCCACCGCTGCCGGCGAGCGACATCATCAGCCTGCTGGCGCTGGGAACTCCGGGGCAGGAAAGCGGATTGATGACGTCGTCATCGTCGCAGACGCAGAACTTCGGGGCGACGGCGCTGCTCTCCGAGGCGATTTCGAGCCAGTTGGGCGGGCCGATTGCGAAACTTTTCGGCGTGACGAATTTCCGCGTGGATCCGTTCCTGGCAAGCAGCCTGGCGACGAACGGCGTGGAGCAAAGCACGGCGGCGCGCGTGACGATCCAGAAACAGGTGACGCGCGATTTGAGCGTCACGTACAGCACGAATGCGAACTCGAACCAGCAGCAGGTGATCGAAGTGGATTATTCGATACGCCGCGACATCACGATCGTGGCGTTGCGCGACATCAACGGAATCTTCGGCATCAATATCAAATTCACAAAACACTTCAACTAGAAGAGCTTCAGAGAAAATTCCGCGATTTATTGCCCGCTACTCCGGCAAGACCATGAGAGATTCGGGAGAAAGCTGCACGTGCCAGGGTTGCGGATGCTGCTTCATGCGCAGCCACTTTTCCTTGAAGAGCTCGGCTTGCAGGTGATGCTCGCCGCTGCCGTCCGGCGGATTGTGCAAACGAAGATAGAGCGTGATGCGGAAGGGCGTTTCGCTGGCGCGAACGAGCCAGCAGGGAAATACATTCGCGCCGGAAGAAACGCAGGAAGAGGCTTCGAGGAAATCGACGTAGTGAGCGCGAATGCCGACGTATTTGGGCGGTCCCGCGATTGGCTGCGGGCCGCGCAGAGTTTGCAGGGTGCAATTCCAATCGAGGGCTTCGACGGCATCGGTTGAAATTTGTTTTGCGCGCGAGAAATTTTTGAGGCCGGTGAGCAGAGCAACTTCCAGATTTGGCGGATGGCCGAAGATTTCTTCCTTGGGGCCATGCGCGGCGACGCGGCCGTGGGTGAGGACGACGAGATTGGTGGCGATGCGATAAGCCTCCTCCATATTATGAGTGACGAAAAGCGCGGGGCGGCGGAAGTTCGAGAGCGTGTCGATCAACTGGCTCTCGATCTGGCCGCGGAGATGCGTGTCGAGGGCGGAGAGCGGCTCGTCGAGAAGAAGCGCGCGAGGCTCGATGGCGAGGGCGCGAGCGAGGGCGACGCGCTGCTGTTCGCCGCCGGAAAGTTCGCGCGGAGAGCGATTCTCGAAACCCGCGAGATGCGCCTGCGCGATTTGCCGCTGCACGCGCGCGGCGCGTTCGGCGATGGGCAGGCTATCGAGGCCGAAGGAAATATTTTCTGCGACGGTTAAATGCGGGAAGAGCGCGTAGTGCTGGAAAAGCAAGCCGATGCGGCGATCGCGGCTGGGGACGTTGATGCCGCGCGAGGAATCGAAAAGAACGCGGCCATCGAGCGCGATGTGGCCGCGGTCGGGGCGCTCGAGTCCCGCGATGCAGCGCAGCGTCATGCTTTTGCCCGCGCCGGACGGGCCGAGAACGGCGAGCGGCGCCGCGTCGCAGGAAAATTCGACATTCAGATTGTAGCTGGCGAGGCGCTTTTCGAATTGGACTTCGAGGGCCATGTCAGCGGTTGGACTCCCGTGTCCATCGTGGGCGGGCGGGATTTTGCAGATGCGTCCAGTAATACATGCCGGCGACCATGGCGAGAGAAATGAAGATGTCGATCAGCGACCATGCGACGGCCTGATGCAAGTCATTCGCTTCGACCGCGAAATAAATGGCGATGGGAATCGTTTGTGTTCTGCCGGGAATGCTGCCGGCGAGCATGAGCGTGGCGCCGAATTCTCCGAGGGCTCGCGCGAAGGCGAGGATGGTTCCCGCAAGGATGCCGGGCCAGGCGAGAGGCAACGCGACGCGGCGGAAAACGCGCCACTCGGACGCGCCGAGGGTGCGCGCGGCTTGTAAAAGATGCGAGTCAACTTGCTCAAGCGCCGCGCGGACGCTCAAGTACATCAAGGGAAACGAAACCACGGCGGCGGCGATGACGGTGGCGGGCCAGGAAAAAACCACGGTGGCGCCGAAATGCAAGAGGATGCGGCCGAGGGGGCCATTGCGGCCGAAAATCAGCAGCAGCAGGAAACCGACCACGGTGGGAGGGAGCACAAGAGGCAAAAGGAAAACGCTGTCGAGCAGCGCGGGTCCCACGCCACGCCGGTTGGCGCGCCAGATGGCGACGGCGACGCCGATGACGAGCGTAATAGCCGTGGCGACGAAGCTGGTTTCGAGCGAAATCCAGATTGGCGAGAAATCGAGAGGCATGGAGGGATCAGTGTACTGCGGCGGAGGCGGGTGGCGCGGCAAAACCGTCTTTTTCGAAGCGAGCGAGCGATTGCGGGGATTCGAGCGCGTCGAGAAATGCGTGGGCCGCTTCAGGAGCCTTTGAGGCTTGCAGCAACGCGACGGGATAGAGAATCGGAGCGTGGGAATCGGGCGGCGCCGTGGCGACCACGCGAACGCGGCTGGAAATGCGCGCGTCCGTCGAGTAGACGAGTCCCGCATCGGCGTTGCCGGTCTCGACGTAGGCGAGGACCTGGCGGACGTTTGCGGCGTAAACGATTTTGGATTTGAGCGCGGCAAGCAAATGCAGATGTTCGAGCACCTGTTGCGCGTACATGCCGGCGGGAACGGTGCGCGGCTCTCCCACGGCCACGGATTTGATTGCGGATTTTTTGAGGTCGTTGAAACTGCGCAGCGTGGCGGAATTCGCGGGAGCGATGAGCGCCAGTTGATTGGCAAGCAGATCGCGGCGCGTGCCCGGAGCGAGCAGATTCTCATTTTCCAGCGCGTCCATTTGTTTTTCGCCCGCGGAAATGAAAACGTCGACAGGCGCGCCTTGCTCGATCTGGCGCTGAAGCGTGCCGGAAGCGCCGAAGTTGCAGACAACGCGGACGCCCGGATGCTGCTGAGTGTAATTTTGCGCCATGGCGTCGAGAGGATCTTTCATGCTGATGGCGGCGGAGACGGTGAGAGTGACCGGCTGATTGGGCGAATGAATGGCGCTTTTGCCGCAGCCGGCGAGGAGGGCGCACAGGGCCATCGCGGGCACGCATGCGGTGAAATTGCGGGCGCGTCGAGAAGAGGTTGTTTGCGGCGGATTTCGCGGTATGGCCACGTCAAGCAGTCCTTAAATTAGTTTTGATTTGCTGATTCACGGCGTCAGTTTGCATGAATCGCGGCACGGGGGCAACCGGCCCGCGTTAGTGATGATGGCGGAGGGCGGCGAAGGCGGACGGGTCGTCGGGTAGGAAGTAGCCGACGACGATGCCCATCGCGGAGTCGGGGAGGGATTTGCCCGTGGGATTGTTGTAGGCGTCGGTGACGGTGAGGACGTCGTCGCGATGCAGGATGAAACCGCCGCGGCCAGTAAAAAGAGCAACAGGCATGGAGAGGACGCGGGTGGAAGCGTCAAGGTTTGGCGCGAGCGTGGCGAGGGTTTCGTTCGTGGTGACGTTTTTGAGCACGAGCCATTCGCCATAATCGTGAAGATGGCCGCCGACTCCCAGGAGGCGTCCCGAAAAGCGCAGCGCGAACGGAGCAGTTTTGGTGCTCTGTCCGGGAGGAAGGTCATAGCCGGAATTGCCGCAGCCCATCACGTCGAACCAGGCGGGGTAGACATCTTTCAGGGCGGGCGTTATGGCGGGAGCGGGGGCATCCGAAGAGAAATTTTCCACTGCGCCGGCCTTTTCGTCTCGTTTTTCATTTGCTCTTGATTTTGCATGAGCCGCTGTATTTTGTGGCGCGTTGGCGGCGGCTTGCGCAGTTTGGTAACCGATGCGGACTTCGAATGACGCGTCGCGGTAATTTCTGGCGGTTGGGTTGGCGAACATTATATTGATACGAATGCGGTCGCCTTTCTTGACCGGATAGCCGAAGCCGGGGATGGAGGGCCAATCGTTCATCTCGCCGCCCGCGCCGAAGATATGCTCCTCCTTGTTGGAGCAGAGAAAGTCGGGGCGCTCCGTGTTATAGAAAGCGGCATGGTGCAGGAGCTTGTCGGGGAGCGGACGGCCGCGGGCGTTAACAAGCTGAGGGTGAAAGGCGGTAAGCCAGCCGTCGAACGGGATTGTGTAGAAAAAGACGGGCGGTTGAGCGGCCGTCATGTGGTCGGTATGCGGAGGCAAGCTGACGGGGCCAACGCGGACGGTCAATTCGCCAGCGGCTGGATTATTGGATACGGTTAACTTCGCGGTGTCCGAAACGGGATGCTGGGCGTCCCTGGCGTGCATCATTCCGTGATGCTTCACTTCCTGCTGATCGGCTTGCGCGAGGCAAGCCGGGCAGAGAACAAGCGCGAGCAAAATTGTGAGCGCCGCGGATTTCACTTCTCACCGTCCCCAGGAGCGGTCAGACGAACGGGCATGATACCGCGACTGCTGGAGTTTTGCAGCCTGTGACGCTGAATGGTAATGCTCTAAAATCAGCGCACAAGCCACGGTTGCGGAAGACAGACGGGCGGAAGCTTCTGTTCGTCTTGTGGCGTGGCGGAAGCGTAACGGAGGAGGAGATGATGCTGAGTTTTCGCAGGGCTTGGAGTGGAATCGTGATGCCGGCAATGGCGCTGGCGGTGGTGTTTGCGGGGACGCGTGTGGGCGGAACTGATTTTGTGACCGGCGTTGCGTCGCGTGAGGCGGCGGCATCAGCGCAAGAAAATAAACTGAATCCGGCGGCGCTGGTTTACAAACTGCCGAGCCAGATCCGATGGACTGACGATCCGATCGGAGCGAAGACGGCGGTGCTTGCGGGCGATCCGTCGAAGCCCGGGCTCTACGTGATGCTGGTGAAGTGGACGCCGCATCACATGAGCCATCCGCACTGGCATCCGAACGACCGCTTTATCACCGTTCTTTCGGGCACGTGGTGGGTGGGCACAGGAACGAAATTCGATCCGGACAATACGGTGCCGATGCCGGCGGGAACCTTCGTCAAACATTTTGCCAAGCAAGTGCACTACGACGGCGCCAAGGATCAGGAAGCGGTGCTCGAAATCGTCGGCGAAGGCCCCGCGACCGCCACGCCCGCGAAAGGCAGCGACTAGGCGCGCGATTCACACGCGGATCAGGAACTGTACTTTGCCAGCCAGTCTTTGATTTGCCCGGAGATGTGGCGTCACCGTTCCGCAAACAACTTTCATTTAGGCCTTGAGGCGGCTTTCAAGACGTCGATCATAGGCAATGCGCCGTTTGCTCCGCCTATGTAGACGTCGGGCAAATGGCCGTCCCAGTGAGCTTGCATCATTTCGATGGTGCGCAGTTGCAGAAGTTCCGGCGTAATCTGCGTGCGCTGCACATTCAACGCCTCCGCTTCCGCCTTGGCCTGTGTGACTTTCTGCTCGGCTTCCACTTGAATGCGTTTCAGATCGTTTTCCGCCTTGAGCGCGTTCTGCGCCGCGGTCACTTTCGCTTCGATGGCAGTGTTGAATTGGCTGGAGAAACTGAAATCCGTGATGCTGACCGCGTCCACGTTTATATGGTGAGCGGCGAGCCGCTGACGCACGTATCCCTCGATGCCGTCGCGAACAACGGGGCGGTTCGCAATCAACTGCTCGGCGTCGAAGTGCGCGGTATTCGCCTTCACGGCTTCCTGGATTGCGGGGACAACGACGCGCGCGACGGCGTCATTATTCAACTCCGACCAAATATCGGAAACGCAGCACGGGTCCTGCCAATAAGCCAGCGTGACTTGCGTGTGGACTTCCTGCAAATCGTGGCTGGACGCTTGCGAATCGAGTTTTTCGATTTGCACCTGCACAGAGATGGGTTGAACGGTCTCGAAAAAGGGAATGATGAAGTGCAGGCCAGGAGTCAAAACGCGGCCCGTGGTTGCGCCAAAGCGAAGCACGACGCCGCGAGAGCCAGCGTCCACGGTGACGAAAGACATCAGGCATAGAAGCGCAATCACGGCCAGCACCCAAAAGGGCGCGCCGCGCACCGCCGAGACTTTGATGGAACGGTCGCCGTGGACGTTCTCGACGAAATGAACCGCACGGAACAAGCCTGCGGCGACGAGCACGATGAATATAAAAAGCAGCACGATAGTCATAGGGAACCCCTTTCTTCGGCGGGGAACGTACGCTGGAGGTTCGCCGGTGTCAACGTCAAATTTAAGGCGAGCCTGCGATCAGGGATTGTATTTTGCGAGCCAGGACTTGATTTGGTCGAAGATGTCGCGGCGCTGCTCCCAGCGCAACGGGAAATGCGGCGAGCCGGGATAGGTGACCATTTTCACGGTTTTGCCGCGCTCGGCGAGCAGGATGAAATATTCGCGGCCTTGGAACGTGGGGACGCGCGGGTCGGCGGCGCCGTGGAGAATGAGCAGCGGCGTGGTGACTTTATCCGCGTACATGATGGCCGAAAATTTCAGGAACGGCTCGGGATTGCGTTCGGGCCAGCGCGCGTCGTAATCCACTTGCGCGATATCGCTGGTGGGAATGAAGCTGAGCCAGTCGGTGATTCCGGCGCCTTCGATGGCCGCGCGATAGCGGTTGGTTTGCGTGACGGTCCACGAAGTCATGAAGCCGCCGGCGCTCCAGCCGAAAATTGCGAGCTTGTGCGGGTCGGCCCAACCCTGCGCGATGGCGTAATCGGTGGCGCTGTCGACGTCTTCGTAGGCGCGATCGCCGAAGTGCTGATAAATCGCGTTCAGAAATTCCGAGCCGTATCCAGTCGAACCGCGATACTCGGGTTGCATCACGACATATCCAAGACCAGCGATCGTGCGCGAAAACGAATCGAGGTCCAGCGTGTCATTGGCTTCCGGGCCGCCATGCGGTAGAACGAGGAAAGGATATTTCTTCCCGGCTTCATACCCCGCGGGAAAAGTGGCGATGCCTTCGAGATGTACTCCGGACTTGGACGTCCAATGAACCACGCGGACGTCGCCGAGCGCGACGTTTGCAAGCGCGTCGTCACCCTCATTCGTGAGTTTCTTCAGCGAACCGTTTTCGATGATGGCGAGATTCCTGGTGTGTCTGGGATCAGCAACGGACAAAACGAGAGTGTCTGGCGCTGCGGCAATCTGCGGAGAGATTGGAGTGCCACCGACGATGCCATCGGGCCAGCGGAACGCAGTCGAAAGCGTGTTGTTTTCGAAAGAATCCACTTCTGTCTGCACGCCGTGCGCGACGGCGATCCATACTTTGCCGCGCGCGTCTCCGCCCAAGCCAACCGCGGAGCCGTGCAGCGTGGGAGTGCGATCCGTTGGCGCGCCGCCCGCCGCAGGAATCGTCCAGACGTGATCGGGAGTGAGAACCTCCGTGGTTGTGCTGAGGAAAACGATTTCTTTTCCGGCATTTTCCGCGCCTGCATTCGCCCATGCGATTCCGTTCACGGCGTTGCGAATTTCGGCCAGGCCGCGCGCGCCATTGGCATCGCATACATCAATCGTCGAATGCACGTCGTGAAAGCCGATTTTCGGATTCGCGGAGAGCACGGCGAGTTCTTGACCGTTGGGCGACCAAGCAAGAGCGCCAACGTCTTTGAGCGAGCTGCACCACCACGCGCCGCCGCTGCCGTCCGCGTTCACGACGTAAATGCTGGTCTGATCGTTCTCGACGACCGTGCGGACGTCCGCTAGCGGATCGGGCGTGCGCGGATCGGCCATCAGGGCGAAGCGCGAGCCGTCAGGGGAAATTTCCGCGTTGTGCACTCCGCCGGGAATGGTTGTGATTGCCTTTGGCTTCCCGTGTTTTACGCCGGCGATGGCGAATTGCGCGGGCTTCTTCTTTTCCGCGAGGGTGCCGTATAAGTGCGCGCCGTCTTTCGTGAAGCCGCGCGGAGTGAATTCCTTGGGCAGGCTGAGTTTTTCGGATTTCGAGCCGGAGGCGTCGATGATGCGCCACTCGGTGTTCGTCGTGCCTTTCTGGCCGCCGAAGGTCACTTGGTAAAGGATCGTCTTGCCGTCAGGAGCGACGGCGACAGGTTGCGCGGAACGCAGCGCGGCCCAATCGTCGAACTCGAATGGATGCTTTTGCTGCGCTGCCGGCGGCGACGCTTTTTGGGGCACCTTTTGGGCAAAGGCAGGGATGGCCGCAAGAGAAATGATCAGGAGCGTGGCGCTGAAAATTCGATGATGCGGTCGCATAAATTTATTTCCTTTCGTGGGCATCGCGCCGCGCGCCGTTATCCGCGGGATCTGCTGGCATGCCCGTTTAAGCTTTTTGTTACACTCCCGCAAGCTTTTGCGAGACTGAGGGCCGAAAAGATAGCACAATTCCGGGAGATGGAAGGCGAGGACACCATGGGGATGAATCGAAGTCAGGCGAAGGCCGAGCACACCGAGAAAACGGGGCACGCGCAGTTCACGGAGACGATTTACGGCGTGCTCTGCGCCGCTTGCCACAATTACATTCTAATTGACCACACGAATTGCCCGCCGGCTTGCCGGGAACACGAGACTTGTCGCCAGGCGTATGGAGCTTAGGGCTTTCGCGGCCGGTTTGAGGCTTTCCGCGGCGAGTTGCGTTGACTTGGGTTGTGACCGCGCATAAGATGCAACCATCTTCTTAGGGGCTTCGTTAGGGCTTTTTGGTGGCTTCTCCAGGTTTCTTCGGGGGTAATGATGGCTTCGAGGCGATGGGATATTTTGACGGCGCTGCTGGCGCTGGCCGTGTTGGTGGTGGTGGCGTATTCGCTGTTGGTGCAGGGGCAACGGCTGCACGTGGCCGCCTCGACTGGCCGCATGTCGCGCGCGATGTCCGCGGGAACTGACGCACGGCTCACCGGGGCGTACCGTTTTACGCGCGGTGGCTGGACGTACGTGCACCTCGAAGGCTCGCCGGAGCAAATCGGCTTCCAGCATGGTTATCTGCTCGCGCCGGAAATCGCCGATGCGTTCGCTGCCGTGAAGCTCGACGACACGCATTCGACGAAGAAGGACTGGGCGTTTTTCCAGCATGCGGCGCATGACATGCTCTGGCCGCACATCGAGGCCGAATATCAGGCGGAGTTGAAAGGAATCACCGACGGACTTAACGCGCACGGCGTGAAAATGACTCTGGATGACGTGGTGGCGCTGAATGCCTTCGAGGAATTGCCGGATTATTACGTGCCGTGGTACGACAAGCGTCACAAAACGAAAAAGGCCGAAAGCGTGGCGGACTTGAAGGTGCTGGGGCACTGCAGCGCGTTTGTGGCTACCGGAAGCTGGACGAAAGACGGTCAAATCGTGATGGCGCACAACAATTGGACGAACTACATGGTCGGCGAACGCTGGCGCGTGATGTTCGACATCGTGCCGCAGCACGGATACCGCATGATCATGGACGGTTTTCCCGGCGTGATCACCAGCGACGACGATTTCGGGATTAATTCGGACGGGCTGATGGTGACAGAGACGACCATTTCCGATTTCCATGGATGGGATCCCGATGGCATACCGGAATTTGTGCGTTCGCGGAAGGCGCTGCAGTACGGGACGTCGATTGACGATTACGTGAAGATTATGCTCGACGGAAACAACGGCGGGTACGCGAACGACTGGCTGCTCGGGGACCGCAAGACGGGCGAGATTGCGCAATTCGAGCTGGGGCTGAGGGCGCACAAAGTATGGCGCACGAAGAACGGATACTACGTGGGGTCGAATTTCACGAGCGACCCGGAAGTGCAGAAACTCGACACCACGTACAATTTGGATGATCCCACCGAATCGCCGAACGCGCGGCACGTCCGCTGGGACGAGCTGATAAAGGAAAACAAAGGCAAGATCGATGTGCAACTAGCCGAAAAATTCGAGGGCGACCATTTCGACGCGTATACGAAAAAGGATGGCCCCGATGTTCGCACGCTGTGCGGGCATGGCGACGATTCTCCGAAGGGCGATAAGGGTTGGGGCGTGAAGCCGTACGATCCGATGGGCGCGGTGCAAGGAAAAGTGACGGATAGCAAGATGGCGGAGCAGATGAGTCTGGTGGCGCACACAGGCCACCCGTGCGGAGAAGTTTTTCACGCGAAACCGTTCCTGGCAGCGCATCCTGAATATAATTGGCAAGCGCCGGAGCTGCGGGACATGACGTCGGACCCGTGGACCACTTTCCACTCTGGAGAACATTCAGGCGATTGAAGCCGGGCCCCGCGCGAATTCCGATCACGTAGTTCTCTCGTTTCGGCCCGACGTCGAGGCGCCGGGAAGCTACACTTTGCGCTCCAAACCAAGCCAACCGATGCGGAGTCCCCGTGCCTCTGATTGAAACACTTCTCCTGCTTCTGATTCTCTCTCGAATGCTGGGAGAGATTGTGGAGCGGTTTGGCCAGCCGGCAATGATCGGGGAGATCGCTGCGGGCATTCTTCTAGGTCCTTCTGCATTGGGTTTAATTTCCTTTACTCCAGAAATCAAGGCGCTCGCCGACCTCGGCGTGTTGCTTCTGGTGTTTTTGGCGGGCATGGAGATGGACCTCGACGTCCTGTGGAAATCCTTTCGAGGTCGAGGTGCGTGGGTGGGAATCGCCGGCTTCGCCGTTCCGCTGGCGCTCGGAATCGGGATTGCGTTGACTCTTGGCATGAACAGCACTCGCGCGCTGTTTGTCGGCCTGTGCATCGCGATCACAGCGCTTCCGGTGAGCGTGCGAATTTTGATGGATTTAGGCAAGCTGCAGACGGAAATCGGCCAGAAGATTATCTCCGCGGCGGTGATGAACGACGTGGTGTCTCTGTTGATTCTTGGCGTCATCCTTAATGTGAAAGGCGGGAGTAACGTGTCGCGCGGGCTGCTCGTCTCGCTGTCGTTAGCGCTTGGGAAGGCGCTCGTGTTTATGGCAGGAATTATTGTCATGTCGCGGATTATCAAGCGTTATACGCGCACGCGCTTTATGCGCTCGCGCAATCTGGTGGACCGTTTGGTTGTGAATCTGAAGGGAAAGGAATCTTTGTTCGCAGTCGTGTTTCTGTTTGTGATTGCGTTCGCTTCTTTCTCGCAAATTTTAGGGCTGGATTTCATGGTGGGCGCGTTCTTCGGGTCGATGCTTTTAAGTTACGCGGTTCTGGGGCGGGCGAATTTTGAAGAAGTGCAGAAAACGGCGTCGAACGTCACCATGGGTTTTCTGGGGCCCATCTTTTTTGCGGCCATCGGACTGGAATTTAATGCCCACACTTTGACGGATTGGAAATTGGTCGTGGCGATTCTGGTGGCAGCGTTTGTGAGCAAGATTTTCGGAGGCTACCTGGGCGGGCGGCTGGCGGGAATGACGGGCAACGAAAGTTGGGCGCTGGGGATTGGCTTGAACGGGCGCGGAATCATGGAGCTGGTGATCGCGAATATCGCGTTGGCGAATGGCTTCATTGGCGAGCAGTTGTTTACAGTACTGATTTTGATGGCGACGGTGACGACATTGGTCACACCATTCTTGCTCAAACGGGCGTTCAGCCGCTTGCCTGCCGAACCAATCGGACAGTTGACTCCTGACCAGATCGGGGCAGGCCGGGGAGCGGCAGACTGATGTATCGGGTCTCGTTGTGCCGATATGATCGGGGTAACTGACCCTGCCGAAGTTTTAACGTGCAACCGGCAAGCCGGAGGTTGCTAATGCTTCGCGTCTTGGTCTGCAGCCCTTGGTAATTTGTGGCGAGGGTGAAAGCAGAGTAGAATTGAGATTGAATTCTCCGATCCTCGGGGCCTGTGGAAGAGAAAATCCATGGTGGCGAGGACGATGCCGCGCTGATGCATTAACGCGGCGGACGCGCGCAGAGCGAAATGCTCTTGCCCGCGTGCAGGGTTTGGGCGGAAACGCCTGAGCCTCCCTTTATGGCAGCTTGGTGTTCGAGCGACCATGATTTGGAAAGGAGAAAAGCCGAGGCGCGAAGCCGTCTGACTTTTGCCCAACTCCAATCATGGAATTGGGCAATTTTATTTTGGGCGGAGCAAAGAGACAAAGAAGTAAAGAGGCAGGGAAGCAGGAACAGGAAAAAATGGATCGTCTGGTAGACAAATTCGGGCGGCAGATTACGGACTTGCGCGTTTCGGTGACGGACCGCTGCAATTTCCGGTGCGTTTATTGCCGTTCGGCCAACCCTGAAAATCATGTGGCGGAGCACAAGCTGCTGAGTTGGGATGAGCTGGAGCGGCTGGCGCGAATTCTTGTGGGCCTGGGAATCAAGAAAGTGCGCGTCACGGGAGGGGAGCCGTTGGTGCGGCCGGGCGTCGAGGAATTTATTTCGCGATTGCGCGACCTGGGCGTGCCGGATATTTCGCTGACGACGAATGGGCAGCTGCTTGCGGAGCGCTGCGAGCGGCTGGTGGCGGCGGGACTGAATCGGATTAATATCAGCCTGGATTCACTGGACCGCGCGAGGTTCGAAAAAATCACGCGCACGAAGTCGTTCGACCGCGTGATGGCGGGAATCGACGCGGCGCAAGCGTCGCCGCTGCGTCCGGTGAAGGTGAACGCGGTGCTGGTGCGCGGGTTGAACGACGACGAAGTGGAGGCGTTCGCGGCGTTCGCGCGGGAGCGGGATTTGATTATGCGTTTCATCGAGTTCATGCCTCTCGATGCGGACCGCGCGTGGACGCGCGATTTGTTCGTGCCCGCGGAGGAAGTTCGGCGGCGCATCGAAGCGCGCTGGCCGATGGTTCCCATCGCGCACGAGCGCAGCGAAACGGCGCGGAAATACCGTTTCACAGACGGGCGCGGGGAAATCGGGCTGATCGCTCCTGTGTCGCAGCCATTTTGCGGATTCTGTTCGCGCATCCGCCTGACCGCCGATGGGAAGCTGCGCACGTGCCTTTTCAGCAAGGAAGATCACGATTTGAAAGGCCTGCTGCGCGGGGGCGCAAGCGACGAGGAAATTGTGTGTGAGATTCGCGGCATCGTGATGGAAAAGGAAGCGGGCCACCGGATCAACGAGCCTGATTTTGTTCCGCCGTCGAGGACGATGGTCTATATTGGTGGATGAACGCAGCCGAGCCGAGGCCATGGCGGACGAAGAATGCCGGATGACGAGCAGAGACTTTTCAGTTTGACCGAAGCGGAGCGCGCGCGCGTGGAACTCGAGCCATTGCTGCTGGAAGCGATGGAGGAGCGACGGCTGATGGGCGAGCTCGACGAAAAGCTGGGCGCACTCGCGACGCGCATACAAATGATGGGCGGGATGCGTTTCGACTACGACGAAGCGGCGACACAGCGCATGGAGCGCAACCGGCACGAAAAATCCGTGGAGTCTGCCATCGAGCGCATCAGCGCCACAGGATGCGTGGTGAAGGATTTGAATGTGGGCTTGCTCGATTTTCCGGCGCGGTTGAATGATGAGGATATTTATTTTTGCTGGCGCGTGGGCGAGGACAGAATCCGTTTTTATCACCGGCAGGACGAAGGATTCGCGGGGCGCAGGCCCATCGATCCGCGCGACGCCGATTATCGCAATCCGATCCAGTAACGCCGCGGCGTCCGCGGTGAATTCCTGACGCGCCGCGTTTTCCTCCCCGAAAGGAAATTGTGAACGAAGCTCCGGCAAACCGCTTGAAGGATTCCGCCAGTCCGTATTTGCGCTCGGCGGCGCATCAGCCCGTGGACTGGCACGAATGGGGCGAGGCGGCGTTTGCGCGGGCGCGCGCGGAAGCGAAGCCGATTCTGCTCGACATTGGCGCGGTGTGGTGCCACTGGTGCCACGTGATCGACCGCGAAAGCTACGAAAATCCCGAAATTGCGGCGATGATCAATCAATTTTATGTGGCGGTGAAAGTGGATCGCGACGAGCGTCCTGACGTCGATTCGCGTTATCAGGCGGCGATCAGCTCGATTTCAGGGCAGGGCGGCTGGCCTTTGACCGCGTTTCTTACGCCGGACGGCAAGCCATTTTTCGGCGGCACTTATTTTCCGCCGGAAGACGCGATGGGCCGGCCGGGATTCAAACGGATCCTGGCGGCGGTAGCGGAAGCGTTTCGCGCGAAACGAAGCGAGATTGATAGTTCGGCCGTGGCGCTTGAAGACGCGGTGCGGCGGGCGGAGACGTTTGAGAACGCGCGCGGCGCATTCGAGCCGGGGATTGTGCAGGTGATGGCCGAGTCGATCGCGGGCAATTTCGATTCGCGCAATGGCGGGTTTGGACAAGCGCCGAAATTCCCGCATCCGGCGGCGATTGATTTGCTTTTGGATTTGGGGCAGAGCTCGCGCGATGCGAATCTGCTCCACATCGCGAATTGGACGCTTGCGAAAATGGCGCTCGGAGGCGTTTATGACCAGCTCGGCGGCGGATTCCACCGCTATTCCGTCGACGAACGCTGGATTGTGCCGCATTTCGAGAAAATGTCGTACGACAATTCGGAGCTCCTGGAAAATTATCTGCATGGGTTTCAGGCGGCGCATGCGGCGGGTGATGCGCGGCTCGCGCAACTTTGCCGCGAGACGGCGGAGGGAATTGTCGGATGGGTGTTCGACACATTGAGCGATCGTGAACGCGGCGGATTTTACGCCAGCCAGGACGCGGACATTTCGCTCGACGACGATGGCGATTATTTCACGTGGACGGTTGACGAGTTGCGCGCGGCGCTCTCGCCCGAAGAAGCGAACGCGATGGAGGAGTATTACGACGTGGGTCCGGTGGGCGAAATGCATCACAACGCGGCGAAGAATGTGCTGTGGGTGGCGAGCACGGCGGAAGACGTGGCCAAGCGGCGCGGGATGAACGAAACGGATGCGCGACTGATGATCGCGCGGGCCAAAGGCAAGTTGTTGGCAGCGCGGACGAAGCGCACGGCGCCCGCCGTCGACGAAACGATTTACGTAAGCTGGAACGCGATGTTCGTTTCGGCGTTTCTGGAAGCCGCGCGCGTGCTGGGGCGCGATGATTGCCGCGACTTCGCATTGAAGACGCTCGATCGAATTCTTGCCGAGGCCTGGAATCAGGAAAAAGGATTCAGGCATCGCGTTGGCGGGCCGCTGGTGGCGGGACTGCTCGACGATCAGATTTTTGCGGCGCTGGCACTGCTCGATGCGTATGAGGCGACCCTCGACAAACGGTACTTCGCCGTGGCCGAGCGCGCGATGCAGCTTGCCATCGAAAAATACGGCGACGCGGAGGGCGGCGGATTTTTCGACCGCGCTTCGGACGCGCCTCCGATGGGCGGGCTCGAAGTTCGCCGCAAAGCGTTTCAGGATTCGCCCACGCCGAGCACAAATTCCGCGGCGGCGATTGCGCTCGAGCGGCTCGACGGTTTGACGGGCAACGCGATTTATCGCGAGTGGGCGCAGCGGACGCTTGAAGCATTCGCCACGCTCGCGCCGCGATTCGGACTTTACGTCGCGACGTACGGGCTGGCGGCGCTCTTGCATTCGCGGCACACATTACAAGTGGTGGTCACTGGCGCGAAGGGCGGCGCGAAGGGCGACGCGAAGGCTGCCGCGCTCGAATCGGGGGCGAATTCCATTTACCGCTTCGGCAAATCGGTGCTGCGCGTGACGCCGGAAACTGTTGCGACGGATGCGCTTGTGCCGGCGTTGAAGGAAACGATTCCGCATCTGGATGCCGGCGCGCCGCGGGCGTTCGTGTGCGTGGGAACTTCCTGCCATCCGCCGGTGAGCGAACCTGAGAAGCTGATTGAGTTGCTGACGGGTGTAAGCCTGCAAGCCGCGGCGCGGTGAAATTCCCGACGAGGCACGATGATGCCCACACTCGAAACGCCGCGCCTTCTGTTGCGTCCCCTGGAACTGGCGGACGCCGAGCAAACGCAAATTCTTTTCCCCCACTGGGAGATCGTGAAATATCTGGCGCCCATCGTGCCGTGGCCCTATCCGTCCGACGGGGCGCACCAGTTTTATCGCGACGTTGCGCTGCCCGCGGCTGAGCGCGGCGATGCGTGGCACTGGACATTGCGCCTGAAGAATGATCCGGCGCATTTGATCGGCAGCATCAGCTTGAAAAAAGATGAGAACGACAATCGCGGCTTCTGGCTCGGGCTCGCGTGGCAAGGGCAAGGCTTGATGAGCGAGGCCAGCGACGCGGTGAATGATTATTGGTTCGACGCGCTGAAGTTTCCCGTTCTGCGCGTGACGAAGGCGATTGCGAATGCCGCGTCGCGGCGCATCTCGGAGAAGCAGGGCATGCGCGTGATTCGCGCAGAGGAGCGAGCTTACGTTGGCGGACGTTTCCCCGCCGAACTATGGGAGATCACGGCCGAAGAATGGCGCGCGCACAAGCGCCCGAGTGACCCGAATGACCCGAATGAAATGGCTCACTCGAACTAAGCGTGCGGCTCATTTAGCTCCGGCTCCCGTGTGTGTCTGGCGATGCGCCACATCAGGTTGTCCGAATGCGCCGGGCGTGTCAGCAATTTGCCGGATAAATCGCTGCAATTCGGCAGGCGATGCCGTGAATAGAATATCGGAGCCCGGTTTTTCGCCCATAATTTCATGGGCTATGGAGATCTTCTTGGCATCGAACTGCTGGATAAGCCAATCATGATTCAATTGCGCGAATTGGAGCGTATCCCCGGTGATCGATACTTTATAGAAGTAATGGAGAGGCACAACACCGGCGGGAAGATCCATGTTCTTGCCATTCGACAATTGGTCGTCGAAGATTGCGTCGGCGAACAGATTGTTTCCAAGACGGACTAAATGCACTTTGTAGTCCTGTTCTACATGGGAATCGGGGCTCGTGCCGACGGCCTCATAGGTTCCGTCGGCGTTTTCCCGAATTGTGACGGTGTTATTAGCTTTGTTATTTTCTGTGGATACCCAGGTTCCGACCAGGCCGGGTTCGCGCACATTTTCGTCTGGATTGTAGAGCGGATGAAGCGAATAGGCGCAGCCATTGAGAAGGCCAATCATCGCGGCAAGGCCGAGGAAGAAACCGAACTTTGGAAGGCGCACAGGTCACCTCCGGTGACGTTTGCGCGAATGATATCATCGGAAGTATGGCACGGACAGCGCGTCGCGGCGCTGCGCGTCATGCCAGAGTTGATGGCGTTTGCTCGCGATGCGATAATGAGTTTTCATTCGCTGGCAAGCAGCGAATCGGTTCGTGACGTTTTATTTTTATCGCTGTATTTGTAACGGGGGTAAATCATGGCTGTGAGAGATGCGTGGATTGAAAAGCGGCTGCAAACGGCGGGCGTGAACGGGAGTCGAAACGTGTCGCAGATGCATTATGCGCGGCTCGGGATTGTCACCGAGGAAATGGAATACGTGGCGAAGCGCGAGAAACTCTCGGCGGAGATCGTGCGCAGCGAAGTGGCGCGCGGACGGGCCATCATTCCCGCGAATATTCATCACACGAACTTGGAGCCGATGGGCATCGGCGTCGCGTTCAAATGCAAAATCAACGCCAACATCGGAAATTCGGCGACCACGTCGAAGATTGAAGACGAACTCGAGAAGCTGCACCGCTCGGTGCATTACGGCTCGGACACCGTGATGGACCTTTCGACCGGCGGCGACATTCCCACAATTCGCAAGGCGATCATCAACGCATCGCCCGTGCCCATCGGCACCGTGCCGATTTACGAAGCGCTCTCGCGCGTGCGCCGCACGGAGGATTTGACAATCGAGCTGATGCTCGAAGTCATCGAGGAGCAGGCCGAGCAGGGCGTCGATTACATGACGATTCATGCCGGCGTGCTGCGGGAATTTTTGCCGATGGTGCGCAACCGGATTACGGGAATCGTCAGCCGCGGCGGGGCTTTGCTTGCGGTGTGGATGAGCCATTACAAGAAGCAAAATTTCCTTTACGAGCACTTCGACGAGATTTGCAAGATTTTCAAGAAGCACGATGTGAGCTTTTCGTTGGGCGACGGGCTGCGTCCCGGATCGCTTGCGGACGCGAGCGACGAGGCGCAATTCGCCGAACTGAAAGTGCTGGGCGAGTTGACGACGAAAGCGTGGGAACACGACGTGCAGGTGATGATCGAGGGGCCGGGGCACATCCCGATGGATCAGATCGAGTTGCAAGTGAAAAAAGAAAACGAGATGTGCCACGAAGCGCCGTTTTACACGCTGGGGCCGCTGGTGACGGACATAGCGCCGGGCTACGACCACATCACGAGCGCAATTGGCGCGGCGATGATCGGATGGCACGGCGCGTCGATGCTGTGTTACGTCACGCCGAAGGAGCATCTGGGATTGCCGAACGCGGACGACGTTCGACAGGGAGTGATTGCGTACAAAATTGCGGCGCATGCCGCGGACGTGGCGCGGCACCGTCCGGGAGCGCGCGATCGCGACGATGCTTTGAGCTACGCGCGATTTTTGTTCGACTGGAATAAGCAATTTGAGCTTTCGCTCGATCCGGAGACGGCGCGCGCGATGCATGACGAAACGCTTCCTGACGATTTTTACAAGGATGCGAAGTTCTGCTCGATGTGCGGGCCGAAATTCTGCTCGATGAACCAGACGCAAATCGCGGAAGCAAACGACGGATTGGATCAGCAGGGCCGCCAGGAGAAATTCGTCAAGCTGCTCGCAAAAGTGGAAAATTAGGAGCGGTCGCGGAACATTTCGGTCGCCGGGGGCGTAACTTCAGATAGAGAGGTGCGACTATGGGCCTGCTTGTGCTGGTTCTTTTGTACTTTTTGCCGGCGATTATCGGGCATAACAAGCGCGACGCGATGGGCATCTTCCTGCTGAATTTCTTTTTGGGCTGGACGATTATCGGCTGGGTCGCGGCGCTTTTCTGGGCGTGCACGTCGAGAACAAATGCGCCGGTGCTTATGGTCGCGGGCCCGGGACATTTCTGCCAGCAATGCGGCGCGGCAACGATGCCCGCGGCGCGATTCTGCTGTGGCTGCGGCCGGATGGTTTGAAGCGAACTCGCCTTCCCTTGCAAAAACACAATTTGACAGCAGGATGACGATGCCGGAAATCGCACAGAACGAAAATCTCCGCGAAGAATTCAACCGCTGGGCCGAGGCGGGCAAGGGCGAGAGCATGGAGAGCGAGCATCGCCCGATCGTGGAGCCAACGCTCGCGATGATGAAGATTGGGCCGCGCGACGAAGTGCTTGACGTGGGCTGCGGCGGCGGATGGCTGGTGCGCGAGATTGCCTCGCGCGTTCCGCAGGGCCACGTGCTCGGCATGGACGTTTCCGATGAAATGATTACGCGGGCGCGACGCAGCTCGGCGCAATGGCGGAACGTGGAATTTGTGGTGGGCGGCGTGGATGCGATTCCGCGCGACGCGGATTCATTCGACAAAGTGATTTCTGTCGAATCGTCCTACTACTGGCCTGACCCCGCGGCAGGGATTCGCGAGATTTTTCGCGTGGCCCGGCCGGGCGGCTCAGCGTGGATCCTGATCAATTATTACCGCGACAATTTGTATTGCCACCAGTGGAGCAAGAGTTTTGCGATCCCCACGCATCTCCTATCCGGCGACGAATGGGCCGAACTGTTTCGCAGCGCCAGCTTCACAGGCGTTGCGCACCGGCGGATTCCCGATCCCACTCCCGCGCCGGAAGTCTACACGGGCCGATGGTTCCGCGACGCGGCTGAATTGGCCGCATTTCGGCGCGAAGGCGCTCTGCTGATTTACGGCAACAAAGCCTAGTTCGGCCCTAAGTTCGCCATCCATATAGTATTCGAATGGGTCAGTTTGAATTTTGACTCTTTTTGTGACGATTAAGAAAATTCAAGCTGTCCCACCACTTAGTGTTCATTCCAATTGATTTGCTTGGGGCGCGCGCCTATACTCCTCGGCCTGTCTCGGACCCGGTTGGGGCGGGCTGACGTCACACCACTTGAGCAGGGCGAACAATGGCATTCGAACGGGCGACTAAAATCGGGGAAATTCCGCCGGGCCAAATCCGCGAAATCACGGTGAGCGGAAAGCCGGTAGCGGTTGCGAATGTTGATGGCAAGCTCTTTGCAATCAATAGCGTATGCCTGCATCATGGCGGGCCGCTTGGTGACGGCGAACTGGAAGGCACGGTTGTCAGCTGTCCGTGGCACGGTTGGCAGTACGACGTAACGACGGGGAGGCTGACGCAGCAGCCTTCGGATGGCGTGCAATGCTATCCGGTGGAGCTGCGGGGCGATGAGATTTTTGTCGACGTTGGCTGAAGTTGGCTGAAAGTGGCAAACGGGCGTCGCATTTCGAGAATTTATTCCGGCAAGGCAAATTTTTGGTTGTTTCCCGGTGGCTTCCATGTATAGTTCGCCAGTTACAGCCCGGCTATGACTCGCCCCGCTACCAGACCACATCAGTGGTTATTGGCCGTTGACCCGCGCATCTACCATTGGGACACCCTTTTCGTGAAAGGGAAGGAGATGTGGCGGCACGCCGGCGCCAAGCCCGACGCGCTGAGGCAGCTCAAGCAGATGCGCCGCGGCGATCGCGCGCTTTGCTACCACGGCAAGCCGGAGTACGCGCTTTACGCGATTGCGGAAGTGACGCGCGATCCTTATCCCGACCCGCATGATCCTGATTCGAAGCTGATGGTGATCGATCTGCGCGCGCTCGAGCGCCTGCCACGGCAGGTTTCGCTTGAGGAATTGCGCGAGGACCGCCTGCTGCGCAAAGTGAAATTTCTGAAGAATCCGCGGCTGACGATTTCTCCGCTGGTGGGAGAAGAATATTCGGAGATTCTCCGGCTCGCCGGAATCGTGGCGACGCCGGGCATTCCTTTGCCCTAAACCTGCACGGCGCACCGAAATCATCTCGCCAGAAGGAAAAATGGAATTAAGATAGCGTGGAGGGTTGCGTTCGAAGTTTACGAACAAGGGGGACGAAGTGAAAATATTTTCTGCTTCCGCGCGAGGAATCATCCTGATAACCGCCATGACGATGGCCGTTGCGCTTGGCGCGCAAACGAAAAAAGACAACGCGATATGCAGCGCGCTGATGGGAATTTCTTCCGGGCGCACGCACGTGGTGGACATGACGTACGCCCTCAATGATCATTCGCCCGCGTGGCCCGGCGATACTCATCCATTCGAGGCGGTCACGAATGCGTCGCCGGCGAAGGAAGGCTACTTCACGCGCAAGTTTACGATGCTGGAACATTACGGCACACATATGGACGCGCCCGCGCATTTTCCTCCGGGGAAAGAAACGCTCGATCAGATTCCGATACAGAAGTTTTTCGGGCCCGCGGAGGTAATCGACATTCGCGACAAAGTCGCCAAGGACTTGGATTACCGGCTGAGCGTTGCCGACGTGCAGGCATGGGAAGCGCGGCACGGGAAAATTCCCGCGGGCGCGATTGTGATGCTGCGAACAGGCTGGGGTTCGCGCTGGCCGGATCAGACGCGTTACCGCAACATGGACGCGAAGAAGGTGATGCACTTTCCGGGATATTCGGTGGCCGCGGCGAAGTTTTTGATTGCGCGGCACGTCAGCGGGCTGTGCATCGATACGTTGAGCATTGACTACGGACCGTCGGCGAATTTCGAGGTGCATCGCACGACTCTACCCGCGGGTTTATTTCATATTGAGAACATCGCCAACCTGGATAAGTTGCCGGCGACGGGAGCGTTTGTTATTGCCGCGCCGATCAAACTCGAAGGCGGTTCCGGCGGCCCCGTGCGCGTGTTCGCCATACTGCCGAATTAACGCTTGCCCGAACTTCCCGAAGTCGAAACTGTCGTTCGCGGTCTTCAGGCGCTGCTGCCGGGCCGCGGTATACTCGGCGTTCGCCTGGGCAAGACCGACTTTATCGACGATCCCGCGGCCATTGAGCTGCACGTTCCCGGCTGCCGCATCGTTGAAATTCGGCGGCGCGGGAAATTCCTTGTACTGCTGCTGGAGAAACATTCCGCACTGCAAACCGCAAACGGCGTCGCGCCGGAACGATTTCACCTGATCGTTCATCTGGGGATGACAGGGCAACTGACCGTGCGTCCGAGCGAAATGCCATCGGCGTTGCATACGCACGTTTGGTTCTCGCTCGACAATAATTACGAGCTTCGTTACACGGATCCGCGCCGCTTCGGCCGCATGGCATTGGTTTCGGAATCAGGGAGCGAAAGCATTCTTGGCGCGCTGGGGTTGGATGCGCTCGAAGCGAGCGAACGAGAATTTCGCGACCGGTTCGCCGGCAGGCGCGCGCGAGTCAAGGCGCTGCTGCTCGACCAGAGCGTTCTTCGCGGCATGGGGAACATCTATACGGATGAGAGTTTGTGGCACGCGCGCATTCATCCCGCGCGACTGGGCGCGACGCTGAAGCCGGACGAAATCGCGCGGCTTTATCGAGCCGTGCAAAAAGTGCTGCGGGAAGCGATCCGCCTGCGCGGGTCTTCGATTTCGGATTACGTGGACGCGGAAGGCGAGCGCGGCGAATTTCAACTGCGCCATCGCGTCTATCAGCGGGAGGGGAAGAAATGCGCGCGTTGCGGCACGCTGATTCGGCGCATGATCGTCGCGGGACGCAGCAGCTATTTTTGTTCCGCGTGCCAACCGCCTCCGCGCCTCCACCAGTCAAAGAATAAGCGGCCTGCGAAGATTTCCGCGCGCAAGCGCGTCAGCGCCAAAAATAAATCAGCGCCGCGCCGGCGAGGCTGAAAACCGCGCCATAGAGAAAACCGACGGCGGGCGCGACGCTTGTCCACAGAGCGCCGACGATAAGGCTGGACGCAAAATCGCCGACGCCATTTACCGTTGCAAGCACGCCGAATCCCGTGCCGCGAATTTCCGAGCCGAGCAGTTCCGCCGCCAGTGATTTTTCCAGTCCCTGCTGCACACCAATATGGATTCCCGCCAGCGCGAACAGAATGGCCAGCCACACGAGCTTTGGCGGCGCGAAAATGAAACCGATACACATGATCGCGGCGGCAATGTAACCAACGGCAAGAAGTCCGCGCTTGCCCACGCGGTCCGCGAGCGCTCCCGCAGGATACGAAATTACAGCGAATACGATGTTGTGCAGCGTATATAGCGCGACCGCCAGCGCCGAAGCGCGCGTCGCGCCATATTGCGGAGTGAGGATTTGGCCCGCGCGCAGGATCAACAGCGTTGGAGCGAAGTCTCCGATTCCGTGCGCGAAAACTCCTGTGAGGAAACGGCGAAAGCTCGTGGGCAACCGGCGCAAACTATGCAAGAAGCCGAAGGGCTGGTGAGTTGCCGCCGATTTTCCCGCGGGGACCAGCCAAAAAAAACAAATCGAAGCGAGCAGGCCCGGCACGATTGTCCATCGCAGGGTCGCGCGAACACCCGAAACGGAAACAAGGAGCAGCGCTGTCAACGGGCCCGCGACGGCGCCAACGGTGTCCATGGCGCGTTCAAATCCGAAGGCGCGTCCAAGCTGCGATGGCGGCACGGCGTCCGCAAGCAGCGCATCACGCGAAGGACCTTTCGCGCCGCGTCCCGCCCATCCCGCCGCGCGCAGCAGCAAAATGAACGGCCAGCTTTGCGCCAGACTGTACGCGAATGTGGTGAGCGCTACGATGACGTAGCCGCCGGCGGCCACGGGTTTGCGCCACGCGGGACGGTCGGCGATATAACCGCCAGCGAGTTTTGAAAAGCTGGAAAGGCCGTCGGCAACGCCTTCGATTACGCCGAGGGCAATGGCGGGCGCTCCGACAAGCGCGAGCAACGCGGGCAGCAGGGAAGTGGCAGCTTCGTGCCCCCAATCGGAAAGAAGATTGGCGAAGCCGATGCCCAAGATGCCGCGCGTGAACCACCGGCTATTTTCTTGGGTGTTACTGCGATGGTTTTGGCTCGCCACGGAGGAAATTTACCGAGGCGCTTTATGCGCGAGGCTTGCGGCGCGGGCCAGCGGAAGCACTTCGTCAAGAATGCGCCCGGCCCACCCGGTGCGATCGCGTTCATCGAGCCAGAGGAGCCGCTTTTGCAAGCCGGCAAAAGCGGGAGCAGCGAGAAGTTCGTTGAGCAACTGATGAATCCGCCGCTGAAACGCGCGATCTTCGGAGCGGAAGCCGTCAGGTTCGATTTCTGCCGCCAACAGTGGCACGCCGGCAAGCAAATCGTATGTTTGCATCCACCACGCGAGCCAGGTTTCGAGCTGCGGCTGGCGGCCGAATTTATTTACGAGGTAGCAATAGTTGTCGAGGACGGAGCGGTCGCAAACGACATTCGCGGCATTGCGCGATGCGTCCAATTCGGCCGCAATTTGCGCGTGCAAAATCCAGAGCTGGCCTTCGAGCGTGGTGGCGGCGTTCACGGGAAAGGGCGAGCGTCGCGCGACTTCCGCAACGAGCTCCACGTTTTCGCCCGCCTTCTTCATGCGCGAGCAGATTTCGTAGGCGAGGGTGGTTTTTCCGACGCCGTGCGTTCCAATCAGCGCGAGTTTCAAATTCCTCCGCCTTCCGAGCAGGCTTCCTCGTTTCTAACATAGGTTCGGGCCGCCGCCAACGGCGGATCCATCGATCTATCGGGCGAACGATCGAGCGCGAGTTCACGAGTTCAATAGAAGTGAAGGTGATGAGAGGAAGAGGCGGGCGAGGCTTAAGGGAGAAAATATTCGCCGCACTGCTCGACCGCAGGCGTGAAGCAGCGCGGCGCGGGGTCCCTGAAGCAAATCTATTTCTGATTTTCCGAATCGTCGCCAAGTTGGCGAATCTTGACACTCAGCGTGGCTACTTCCCTGGCGGATTCGTGGATGTCCTGCAAGTGCGCGCGCAGCGGATGGGATCCTTCTTCCTGGGTTTCCTCCAAAGCCAACTCCGAGCGACTGTAGATGACGGTTGCGTGTTCCGTAAGTTTATGTCCGTAAATGGTCAGGTACTTGTTTACATGCGTCAATTTGTTCCGGTAATACCTGTAGTTTTCGACTGACTTTTCCATGGCAAATATCCATTACTCCTCATAATTTCAGAACGCTCGATTGCGTCTGATCAGTTTTATTGGTTTATGGCCGAGATTCCCGAGAATTTTGTAGACAATGTTGCGGAGAGTTTTTCTCTCCTGTTCTGTAACTCCCCGCCAAGCGTGCAGAGCGACGCGCTGGGCAATCGGAATGCCTTTACGCAGAACTGCGCGCCCTTTCGGCGTGATTCGCAAGATGACCTGCCGCCTGTCCTTCTGACTCCGCGTGCGGGTAAGAAGCCCTTTTTTTTCGAGGCGATCGACCATGCGGGTGATCGTCGAGACATACAGACCATTTAGAGCGGCGAGTTCGGCGGGCGTGTTTCCCTCTTGCCGCGCACAGTTCAGCAACATGTTGCCTTGATGAGCCGTGACTCCGATGGGCGCGAGGGCCCTGTCATGGGCGTCGATGAGAGCAGCCTGCACCCTGCCGAGCAGCAACCGCCCAACGAAGACTTCCAGATCCGCTTCGGAAATACGGCTTTTCACAGTAACGCAGAATACATGCATAGGCAATGTTTGTCAATGCAAATATATTGGAGTATCAGCGTGTGCAGCAAGGCCTCTACCAGGGGCAGTAAACTCCTTGTACAATCAGCCGCTGCTGAAGGGAGATGAAAGAGGCGGCGTTGAGAGGCGCATACGGATGAGGACGGTGGTACAGCGAGTGAGCCGGGCGCGCGTGGTGGTCGAGGGGCGCGTGACTGGGGAAATCGGCGGGGGACTTCTGATTTTCATTGGCGTTGGGCGCGCGGACTCGCCTGAAACGGCCGCAGTGATGGCGGAAAAAATCGTGAACTTGCGCATCTTTAACGACGAGCAGGGAAAAATGAACCGGTCGCTTCTCGATATCGGCGGCGAGTTGCTGGCAGTGTCGCAATTCACGCTGTATGGTGACGCGCGCGGCGGCCGGCGTCCGAGTTTCATTCAAGCGGCGCCGCCCGAACTGGGCAAATCGCTCTACGAGGAATTTGTTCGTGCCGTGTCGACGCAAGGAGTGCGGGTTCAGACGGGCGTATTTCAAGCGCACATGTCGGTCGAGCTGACAAATGACGGCCCGGTGACCATTCTGCTCGATTCCGACAAGCTATTTTGAGCTTTTGCAAGGAGGGTTGATGGGCGGCGAAAGGGAATTGCCGCGGATTACAATTCGCACCGCGCGATTTTCCGATGCGCCGCGGATCGCGCCTCTGGCGGGGCAACTCGGGTATCCTTCGACGGCAGAACAAGTGATGGAGCGTCTTGAGGGCATTCTGGGGCAGGCGGAGCATATTGTTTTCGTCGCGGAACGAGAAGGCGGCGAGATCGCCGGTTATGCGGACGTGTTTTTGTTTCGCACCGCAGCCTCAGACGCGCGCGCGGAGATCGGCGGATTGGTTGTCGACGAGGGGTCACGCGGGCAGAACATTGGCCGAATGTTGATGGCCCGCGCGGAGGATTGGGCGCGCGAAAACGGCTGCACGGAATGCGGTTTGCGGTCGAACGTGATTCGCGAAGGCGCGCATCGGTTTTATGAAAATCTGGGCTATCGCGTAATCAAGACGCAGAAGTCTTTTCGCAAAACGCTGTGACGCGGCGCTTTTCACGGGACAAACAAACGCGATGCAATCATCTCTGGACTGGATAGGATTCGCGCTCTTCCTGACGATGGTCGCTTTCTGGCTTGGATTTACTGTAATCTTCGTGCTCCACAAAAAACCGCCGAAAACCGCCGAGAGAATTCGCGACCCTAAATCGCTCGCCGGCCTTCGCCTGCAATCCATCGCGTATGTGCTCAGTTGGATTATTCCGCGCGCGAATTTTGGCCCCATCATTTCCATGCCCAAATGGGCGGAGATTATTGTTGCGGTCATCGCCATTGTAGTTGCGGCGTTTTCGCTCTGGCTCATGTGGCGCGCGATCGTCACGTTGGGTAAGCAGTGGGCCTATGTCGCGCGCATTGTGGAAGGCCACAACCTTGTCACCGAAGGCCCGTACGGCCTGGTACGCAATCCGATCTACACGGGCATGTTCGGAATGCTCGTCGCGACCGGATTGGCTGCCAGTCGCTGGCCTTCGTTCCTTGCGGCCATCGTCATTTTCTTATTCGGAACGTGGGTGCGCATCCGGCGCGAGGAGAGCCTGCTCCGGCAGTCTTTCGGCGCTGAATTCGAGGCTTATTGCAGCCGCGTTCCCGCACTTTTCCCTGGATTGTTCAGATAGCCGATCACGTATGGGCAATGGGTCAGTTTGAATTTTGACTCTTTTTTGTCACGATTAAGAAAATTCAAACTGACCTAACACCTTCCTATGCGGCGAGTGCATTTATATATCGTGTTACGATATAATCTGAAGACTTTGCGACGACGCGCGCATAACGGATTCAGTTACCAGGCGCTGGCCGAGTTCCGCTACGAGATCCGGCGTTTTCTGAATTTCAGCGAACAGGCGGCCAAGGCGGCGGGAATCGAGCCGCAGCAGCATCAGGCGCTACTGGCGATCAAAGGTTTGCCTGTGACGCAGAGGGCAACGGTGGGAGCGTTGGCGGAACGGTTGCAGATCCAGCATAACAGCGGGGTGGGATTGGCGGACAGGCTGGAGAGTCACCGATGGTTGAAGCGAACGCGCAGCCGCAGCGATCGTCGCGAGGTGTTATTGCGCGTGACGCGCCGGGGTACGCAGCTTCTGAACGAGCTTTCGCTGCAGCACCGCGCCGAACTGCGCGCCGCGGGCCGCACACTGCTGCGGGCTCTGGAAGACGCGATGAGCCATGGCGGCCGCGCCGGAAATTCGCGAAGGGGCCGCCAGAAACCGCGCACGAGGAAATGAAATCGCGTTTAGAGCAATTCAGCATCGCACCAAATTCGGCAAAAAGTGAGTAGTGGCCAGTTTGAATTTTGACCGCTCGTGTCACGATCAAGAAAAGTCAAACTGAGTCACTAGGAAAGAGCGAGAAGAATCATTGGCGAAAAATGAGGGACAATCCACGCTGCCAGAAACAATCGAGGCGGGCACCTTCCGGCTTGGGTATATTTCACTGCTGGCGGGCCTCGTCGGAATCGCGGCCGGCTTAATCGCGTACATCTTGTACGATTTGATCGGCCTGTTTACAAACCTCGCCTACTACCACACATGGTCGTTTCATTTTCGGAGCCCCGAGGGGACCACGCTCGGCTACTGGGTGATTCTGATCCCCGTGATCGGCGGGTTGATCGTCGGCTTCATGGCGAAGTACGGCACCGACAAAATCAAGGGCCACGGAATTCCCGAGGCCATGGAGGCAGTGCTCACCAGCCGAAGCCGGATTGAAGCGAAGGTCGCGATCTTGAAGCCGCTCTCGGCGGCCATCGCCATCGGCACAGGAGGTCCTTTCGGCGCGGAAGGGCCGATCATCCAAACCGGCGGGGCGGTAGGTTCGCTGGTGGGGCAATTTATCGCCACAACTGCATCAGAACGCAAAGTGCTGCTCGCGTGCGGAGCGGGCGCGGGCATGGCGGCGACGTTCAACACGCCAATCGCGGGAGTGATCCTCGCCATCGAATTGCTGCTTTTTGAATTTCGGGCGCGATCGTTCATTCCTCTGGTCATTGCAACGACGCTGGCCACTTCGGTGCGCGCGATCTTGCTGGGACAGCGTTCCATGTTCTCGATGGACCCGCATGTCCTTTTCGATCCGATTCATGGTCTGCCGTGGTATGTGCTTCTCGGCGTAATTTGCGGATTTGCGGCGGTGGGATTTACGAAGTTCCTCTACTGGGTGGAGGACTTGTTCGACCACTTGCCCATCGACGATCTGTGGCATCCGGCCATCGGCGCATTCGTTCTGGGCGTCATCGGGTTTTTTATTCCGCGCGTGCTGGGTGTGGGGTACGACACGATCTCCGACATACTACACAATAATCTGGCGCTGAAAGTGCTGGTGCTGCTGATGGTTTTCAAAGCGCTGGCGCTGGTCGTGTCGCTGGGCTCGGGCACGTCGGGCGGATTGCTGGCGCCGATGTTCATGTCGAGCGCGGCGCTGGGCGGCGTGTTTGCGATGGGCGTCAATTATTTTCTGCCTGGCGCCCATTTGTCTCCCGGAGCGTACGCGCTGGTGGCGATGGGAGCGATTTTCGGGGCTGCGGCGCGCGCGACGTTTGCGCTGATTGTTTTCGCGTTCGAGATTACGCGCGACTACAACTCCGTTTTGCCGTTGATGATTACCTGCGTGATTGCGGACATGATTGCACTTCGCTACTTGCCCAGTTCGATCATGACGGAAAAATTGACGCGACGCGGCTTGACCGTCCCTACCGATTTCGAAGTAGGTGTTTTACAAGTCGTCAAAGTCAGCGAGGTGATGCGCACAGACGTTCACAGCATCCTGCCGGAGATGACCGTTGGGGAATTGGCGGCGCGCATGGGACGCGAAGAGCCCGGCTTCAATTTGACGCAAGGGCTGCCAATTTGCGATGCCGGAGGGAAGTTGGCCGGAATTGTGACGCAGGGCGACTTGCTGCGAGCGCTGAAGCTCGATCCCACGGGAAAAATAAAGGTGCTGGATGCCGGCGCGCAGTCGCTGGTGGTGGCTTACCCGGATGAGCGCGCGTTCGACGCGCTGTATCGCATGTTGAACAACAACATCGGGCGGCTGCCGGTGATCAGCCGCGACGGGACGAAGAAACTGGTCGGCTATTTGAACCGCTCGAGCATTCTGAGCGCCTGGACGCGCCAAATCGAAGACGAAAGCCTCCGCGAACATGGCTGGCTCGACACGATTCTGCGCACCGGGGAATATCAGAAGTCAGCGCGGCGGCGCATGCTGGTGGGCAAAGTGGCGGGCCTGACGCAAACGAAACTGGAGCTCGACGTGACAACCGATGGGAAGATTCAGCGATTCGATTTCAAGCTAAGCGAGCGCGTGCCGGGAATCGCCGTCGGAGATGTGGTGAAAGTCAGCTTCCTCGAGGAGCCAGACGGCCGCATTGTGCAGCGCGTGGACGAATTGCGCGCGCGATAGATCAGAAGCCGCCGCCGCCCCCGCCGCCGAATCCACCGCCGGAAAATCCGCCGCCGCCGAATCCGGAGCCACCCGCACTGCGCGGCGAGGAGGCCATCGCGCTGCCCGCTTGCATGGACATCGCGTTGAGGTCATTGACGAACAGGTAGGGCGCAAAGCCAGTGCCGTACGGCCCGGAATACCATGAGGGAGGCTGCCGGTAGATATCCTGAAACGCGCCGGCCCATTTTTTCTCGACGCGAAGGGCCATGGCGTAGGGCAGAAACTTCTCGAACATTTCGGGAGTTTTTTCGATGCGCTCGATTCTGTCTTTTTCAACGTGGCCGAGAAAATCCTCGAAACCGAGAACCTTCTCGAGCGCGCGTTCGCCCGCCACGGTCCGCGCGGACATGAAATATCCGAAGCCCGCGACAATCAGTCCTGTAAGAATCCCCGCGGCAATCGTCGTCACAGGCGAAATTCCCATCGCCGCCGAGAGGAAATTAGCCGCGAAGAAAAGCCCGAAGCCGATAACAATTCCCGCTCCGATGAAGCCCTGGCGCAACTTATCGGGCCGGTGCAAATAGAAACCGTCGCTCATCAAGCCGTCGAAAATGCGGTTACGGATCGCGGGCAAGTGCGTATAGAAATGGTTCTGCAAATCCGTGAGCGACACGGAATCGCTGCCGCCGCCGTCGAAGAACGCCGAGAGCAGCACCTGCTCATGCGGCTTCAAGTTCGTCCAGTCGGTGGGGGCCTTGGTGCGATGGAATATGTAATTTTTGTGATGGACCATGCCGAGCATCTGGCTCGTTTCCGTTTGCTGGATGGTCAAGAATCCGCGCACGGCTAAATCCACAATTGTGGCGGTGATGTCGCGCATGTCTGCTTCGTTATCCACCAGCGTTCCCACTTCGCCGGGGCTCATGCCTTCGGGCGGCTCGTATTGCACAGTGATGGGATTGCGGCGCGGGTCGCGTCCTTTGGAATACCACAACCAGCCCATGATGAAAAACGCGAGGACGGGAATAGAAAAGGGCCAGTTGCTGCGCAGAAAGAGGACCACTTTCGCGAGCGCGCTGGGCGGATGGACGAAGCCATTATCCCAGCCAACGACCGCCGTGAGCCCTTCGTGGAAAAACAGCGGGCGCTGCATGCGAATCTGCACAATGTTTCCCGTGACCCTTACGTCAGCTTCCTGGCCGCGCTGCCCATAGCCTCCCGTAAATGCTTCCGCGTGCAGGCCCGTGACGCCGGAAGGCAGCTCGATGCGCGCCGTGGCGTTCTCGATGGCCATCTCCCATTCGTTTCCCGTTACGCTCCAATACAGCTCGTCGTGGTCGGGAAAGAATCGCAGGGCGTCGAGAACTTTGTAACGGATTACGATTGTCTTCGTGGTGTTCACCGCGCCGGGCACGTAAATCTTGAAGCGCTTGTACTGGCCCTGGCGGCCGACTTCATATTTGAGCGGATGGCCATCTTCATCCGTGACGCTCTGGGGATCGATGAACAGCGTGTAATTCAGTCCCAGCGAATCGCGGTATTCCACCGGAATCGTGCGGTAGATGCCGTTCCACGAGCCTTGAAACTGGACTTCGAGGGTTTCCGCGACGTCGATGGTGGAATCAGGATGGACTACGACCTGCTCGTCGAAACTTTTGAGGGTAAGCTGGCGCGCATGAGCGGGAAAAGCGCCGAGCGACGCTGCAACGAGCGTCAGCAGGATAAAAATGGGAATGGAAACCGCCGCGCGGCGCAAACTGCTCATCGAGCGCGCCACACTACTGCGGAGTACCTGTCTGGAAACTCACCTTGGGGACGTCGCGCTCGGCCGGCGCGCCGACTTCGAAGAATTCGCGTGTCTTGAAGCCGAACATATTGGCGATGATGTTCGACGGGAAGACCGCGATCTTGGTGTTCAGGTCGCGTACCACGGCGTTGTAGTAGCGCCGCGCGTTTTGGATGCTGTCTTCGAGCTGGCTGAGCGTGGTTTGCAATTGCGTGAAGCTCTCGACGGCGCGCAATTGCGGATACGCTTCCGCGAGCGCGAACACCTGGCGCAGCGCGGAGGTCAGCATGTTCTCGGCACCCGCCTTCGCCGCAGGCCCCTGCGCGGCCATCGCGGCGTTTCGCGCCGCCACCACTCCTTCGAGCGTTCCTTTTTCATGTGCCGCGTAGCCTTGCACGGTTTGCACCAGGTTCGGAATCAAGTCGTAGCGGCGTTTGAGTTGCACGTCGATGTCCGCCCAGGCGTTGTCACACTGGACTTTCAGCTTGATCAGGCCGTTGTACATTCCGATGACAACGATCACCAGAATCACGATGATCGCCAGCAGAATCCAACCCATGTCCGCTCCTCCACGAAATCGATTTCCGGCTCGCCTGCGGGCCCGTTTGTCGCGCGCCAGGCTAATGCGTCTTCGGCGCAAGCATACGTATGCGCCGCAGCTTTGTAAAGCATTGCCAACGAGGGGCAGTGCCCTAATTTGAAGTTTGGGCAATCGGGGCACCGCGTTCTAATCGGTGCAAGCCGCTTCTTCTTGTTTTACGCTGAGGAACGAAGGAACGGTCGCCACTTATCATTCACTAATCGTTCGTCGCTGTTTTCCCCCGTTGTTATTGTGGCGTGGAAGTGCCTTTTGGGTTATCGTGCATGAGGCAAAAAGCCACCGCCTGCCTCTCGCGATGCTCTTTAAGACATTCAGCGCCGCCGTGTACGGCATCGACGCCTACCTCGTCGAAGTCGAGGTTGACATCGGTCCGGGACAGCCCGGGAATTTCAATGTGGTTGGCCTTGCGGATATTGCGGTGAAGGAAAGCCGCGAACGCACGAAGGCCGCGCTGAAGAATTGCGGGTTCGATTTTCCGGGGCACTTGGCGGTCACCGTGAATCTGGCTCCGGCCGACATGCGCAAGGAAGGCTCCGCGTTCGATCTTCCTGTCGCGCTGGGGCTGCTCGGATGCCAGGGGACGTTCTTCGGCAAAGTTCTTGATGAGTACGTTTTTCTGGGCGAGTTGTCGCTTGATGGAAGCGTGCGTTCGGTTCGCGGCGCGTTGTCGGCGGCGCTGGCCGCGCGCGACCGCGGGATCAAGAATGTGGTCGTGCCGGAAGCGAATGCGCGCGAAGCCGCCGTCGTTGAAGGGATTCGCGTTTTCTCAGTGAAGTCGCTGCCAAAGGCCGCCGACCTGATTAACTCTCCCGAATCTTTTGCGCCTGTCATCGTGGATAGCCAGCAAATGCTTTCGGAGGCGGGCCAATATTCGGTGGATCTGCGCGATGTGCGCGGCCAGCAATCGGCGAAACGCGCGCTGGAGGTAGCGTGCGCGGGAGGGCACAACATTCTTTTCATCGGGCCGCCCGGCGCGGGCAAAACGATGCTCGCCAAACGCATCCCGACGATTCTGCCGCCAATGTCGCTCGACGAAGCGATCGAGACGACGCGCATCCACAGCGTCGCGGGGGTTTTGGACGATTCGCGCGGATTGGTGGCGACGCGGCCGTATCGTTCGCCGCACCATACCATCAGCGACGCGGGATTGATCGGTGGCGGAGCGATTCCGCGTCCGGGCGAGGTTTCGCTGGGGCATAACGGCGTGCTGTTTCTCGACGAGTTGCCGGAATTTCAGCGAAACGTTCTGGAAGTGCTGCGCCAACCGCTCGAGGACGGAGTCGTTTGCATTGCGCGCGCCGCGCTCTCCGTGAGTTTTCCGGCGCGCTTCATGCTGGCGGCGGCGATGAATCCGTGCCCGTGCGGATTTTTCGGGGATCCCACGCGCGATTGCCACTGCACGCCGATGCAGATTCAACGTTACGTGTCGAAAATTTCGGGACCGTTGCTCGACCGCATCGACATTCACATCGAAGTGCCGGCGGTGAAATACAAAGAGCTGCGCGGCGCAACGGAGTCGGAGCCTTCGGCCGCGGTGCGTCAGCGCGTGATGACCGCGCGGCGGCTGCAACTGGAACGTTACGCGGCGGACAAGAAAATTTATGCCAACGCGCAAATGACGCCGAAACTTCTGCGAAAACACTGCGGCATTTCCGCGGACGGCGAAAAATTACTGGAAACCGCGATTCAGAAACTTGGCCTCTCCGCACGCGCGCACGACCGCATCCTGAAAGTGGCGCGCACGATAGCCGATCTGGATGGAATTCCGCAGATTCAACCCCGCCAGTTAAGCGAAGCCATTCAATACCGCACGCTGGACCGGACGTACTGGGCGTAGTACGTTGCGCCCATAGCGCGGCGCAACATAGATGCGCTACGATGGACGATGACGGCGATGATGAAGGATGGCCGCGGGCAAGGTCAGTCCTAATTTTGACACCTTGTGTGACGAGCAAGAAAATTCAAAGCGGCTCACACGGCGGCCGCGGGTAATGGGTCAGTTTGAATTGTGACTCTTTTTGTCACGATTAAGAAAATTCAAACTGACCCACCATTCGGCCGCGCACTCGATTGACTTACTCGCCGCGCCCATGCGAGCATATCGCTCTTTTGTCTTTGGACGACCAAGCAAATGGCAACGCAAGCGCAGCGCATTGAAGTGACGCTGGAGACGCTTCTCGATAGCGTCGACCTGGCCGAGGAGATCGCGCTTCGCGTGGCCGGTGAAGCCGGCTTCGACGACGAAGACTGCCACAAGATCGGGATGTCGGTGCGCGAAGCGGTGATTAACGCGTACAGCTACGGGAACCGAAAAGAGCGGGGGCGCAGGATTGGGCTGACGCTGGAACTGGAAGAGCGCAAGATGGTGGTGCACGTGCAGGATGAAGGCAAGAATTTTTGTCTCGCTGACGTGCCCGATCCGTTGGCGGAAGAGAATCTGCTGCGGACGTCGGGACGCGGAATCTTTCTGATGCGCGCCTTCATGGATGAATTCGATATTCGGTGCGGGCCGAACGGCGGCACCGAATTGGTGATGAGCAAACGGTTTCCCATGGCTGCCGGCGGCAATGGTGCTGCGGGAAAACCCCGCGAGACCAGGTAACAACCTGCATGCGACGCTTTCCGTTGGACGATTCAATTTTCGTTTGTGCGGTAATGCGTCGGCTTGAATTTTGACCGCTTGTGTCACGATCAAGAAAATTCAAACTGACTCACTAAGCGCTTGCGCCGACGCAGACAGGCGGAATGCGTTTTGTGTTAGCATGGGGAATCCAATTTTTCCTGGAGACGTGAAAAGTGGCGAAGCATATTTCCCGTCAGGAATTGAAGACGGATCAGGTGCAGGAGGCGTTGTCGCACAGCGCCGAGGCGGTGCTGTCGCACAAGACGGCGCTGATTTACGTGGTTGTTGTGGCGCTGATTGTCGCCGCAGGAGTTTTCGGCTGGCAATTTTATTCGCAGCGGCAATCGGTGAAGGCCGCGGCTGCGTTCAACAATGCCATTCAGATTTTCCAGGCGCCAACGCTGGCGGCGGGCCAAGCACCGCAGCCGAATGAAATCAGCTATTCGGATAGTTCCAAGAGATATCAAGATGCGCTGAAGAAGTTCGAAGATGTGGCGAATCAATATCCGCGCACGCGCAGCGGCCAACTCGCCGATTATTATTCCGCGCTGTGCCTGGAACGGCTGAATCAAAATGCGCAGGCAATCACGCGGCTATCGAAAATTAAGGACAGCTCGAACCGCGATTTCGCGGCGATGGCTCGTTTCGAACTGGCGCAGATTTACGACCATTCAGGAAATGGAAATCAGGCTGTGCAGCTCTACAACGAACTGCTGAAGGAGCCATCGGTGCTGGCGCCGAAGCCGATGGTGATGCTGGCGCTCGCGGAGCACTACCGGCAGTCGGACCCGACGCAAGCCGCGCGAATTTTGAATCAGATCAAATCCGAATACCCCGATACGGGCGCCGCCGACCAGGCGGATCAGGAACTCGCCCTCCTCCCCGCCGGGAAGTCCTGAGCGCTGGGCCAATCCGTCACCTCACCGGACTTCAGAGGGCCGCGCAAATTCCCCGAGCTGCAACGTGATTATGCTCCGGTGGCGCGCTGGCCTTCGAGCTTCGCGGTCATGGTGATTTCGGCTTTGAGAAGCTTTGATACGGGGCAGCCGGCCTTGGCCGCTTGCGCCGCTTTCTCGAATGCGGCTTTGTCGGCATTGGGAATGCGCGCGGTGAGGTCGAGATGAATTTTCGTGATGGCGAAACCGGCGTCCTGCTTTTCGAGCGTGACGGCCGCGGTGGTTTCAAGGTTCTCAGGCGTGATGCCGGCCTTGCCGAGTTCCGCTGCAAGCGCCATGGTGAAGCATCCGGCGTGAGCCGCGGCGATCAGTTCTTCGGGGTTGGTGCCGCGTTCATTTTCGAAACGCGTCTTGAATGAGTAGGGCGACTTCGAGAGAACGCCACTCTCCGTTGAAATGTTGCCTTTGCCTTCCTTCAGCGAGCCGTTCCAAACTGCCGTTGCTTTACGTGCCATGATTTCCTCCTCGGATATTCACTTTTCAAACGCATCTCTTTAGATGAGCGTACCTAGTGTACGGCTGCGCGGATGCGAGAGCCAGAGCTCTGAAAAACTTTGGCAGCGCACACGGGCGCTGGATCGAACTCCATGCTGACCATGAATGCCAACTGAAGCTTGTAGACGAAAGCCTCGACGACCGCGTTGGGTTGGGGAAGATCCCTTCGAAGAGGGCGTTGTCGAAAGCCGCGATGTAAAAAGGCGCGGTGTAGCTACGGGACCATCCAGGAAAGCCAATGGGCTTGAGCGAAGGCGAGGAGGCCGACGGCGGTGGCAAAAATGATGCTGTGCCAGAACATGGAGCGCAGGACTTTGCCCTCTTCGCCGATCAGGCCGACAGTGGTGACGCCGACGGCGATATTTTGCGGCGAAATCATTTTACCGGTGACGCCGCCGGAGGAATTTGTGGCGGCGAGGAGTATGGGATTGAGATGAAGCTGATGAGCGGCGGCGACTTGAAGATTGCCGAAGAGAAGATTGCTGGCGGTGTCGCTGCCGCTTAGAAAACAGGCGACCCATCCAAGATAACTGCTGACCAGCGGAAAAAACCCACCCATGCGGGCGAGCGCCGCGCCAAGCGTGTAAGCCATTCCCGAATAATTGTAGAGATAGGCCAGGGCTACGATGATGACGACTGTGAGGGCTGGGATGCGGAGTTGGCGAAGCGTCTTTGCGCCGGCTTGGGCGAAGGTTTTTGGGCGCGCGCGCAGGCAGAGCGCGGTGAGAACGGTGGCGACAAAAACGGCGGTGCCGGTTGCCAGGGGCTGGAAGGCGTAGCGCGCGGCGTAAGGTTTGCCGTAAAGCGTGATGAGGACGGCATTGTGGAGATGAGGGATGGCAAAAGTGATTTGTCCCGCTTGGAAGAGCTTGAGGTAAGACCACAACACCATGACGGCGGAGAGCAAAATCCACGGAAGCCAAGCAGTGAAGGCTTCGCGCGGGGTGAGGGGAACGGAGTCGACGCCCAGCGCAGCGGCGGCGCCCTCAGGGGCTATAGCCCCGTTTAATTCGGCACGATTCTGCATGGACATTCGTTCCTCTGGATGAAGTGAAGCCGTGTCCTGACGTGAGCTCTTGACGTCGGCCGCAATGGCGGAAGTTTTTTCGCCCGCGGGTCTCCAGACGCGCAGAAACGCGACGAGCGCGGCGATTGAGGCGAGCGCGGCGATGATGTCGGCGGCCCAAGGACCCCAGAAATTCGAAACGAAGAATTGCGCGAGAGCGAAGCTCAAGCCTGCGACGAGCGCGGCAGGCCACGTTCGGCGGAATCCTTTACGGCCCGCGACCACGCAGACCAAATAGGCCGGAAGAATGAAGGAAATTAACGGAAGTTGCCTGCCAACCATGGACGAGAGCTTCATCATATTGAGGCCGGTGACGCCGGCGAGGGCGACGATGGGAATGCCCAAGGCTCCGAAGGCAACTGGGGCCGTATCGGCGATCAGAGAAACGACGATGGCGCGGCGCGGCTTGAAACCCATGCCGACGAGGAGAAAGGCCGTCATGGCGACGGGCGTGCCGAAGCCGGCGGTGCCTTCGAGAAGTGCGCCGAAGCAGAAAGCTACGAGGACGGCTTGAATGCACGGGTCGCCGGAAGCGCGCTGCGTCATCCAGCGGCGCAGCCGATCGAATTCGCCCGTTTCGACGGCGAGATTGTAAAGCCACAGGGCCGCGAAGACGATCCACATGATGGACCAGAGGGCGTAGATTACGCCGAAGATTGTGCTCCACAGCGCGAGCGCGAACGGCATGCGCCAAACGAAAACGGCGAGCGCTCCGGCGGAAAGCAAACCGCAAGCGGTGGAAAGCAGGCCGCTCTTGCGCAGACCTCCCATCAAGACGAGGACAATCGCCAGCGGAACGACGGCGACGAGCGCGGAGAGCGCCATCGAGTGCAAGGGGTCGAGGGGCTGCGGCCAGATTAGCGCGAGCGCGAAGGTCATTTTTTGATTGGCATGTCCAATTCAATTGGAGGCAAAGGGCCGGGGCGGGATTCTAACACTGAAATTACGCAACAAGAGAGCAACGGGCGACGAGCTCTTCTAGCGCAGTGGTAAATGCAAACTATTCGTACAGGGTTGCATCGTCCAACAGCCGGCTGTTGTTGCGCAGGAACGCTATCTCGCAGAGCCATAAGACTCCGGATTTTGGACTGCGGTTGAGATCAGTGATGTCGAACAGTTGATAGCCCGCGGCAGCCATCTTTTGGATCACTGCCAATATTCTATTTTCGTGTTGGCACGGTCCCATCACTGCTTCTACTAAAAAGATCTCAGTTTTGCCGAATAATTCGGACGCACCGGACAGAACCTTGAGGTCATAACCTTCTGCATCGATCTTGACCACATCTGGTGGTGCATCATTAGATGAGGCAATTTCATTCAACGTCTTCACTTCCATGAAGACCTGCTGGACGCCAGCGCCTTGCGCCTCCTGGGCGGGGATTGTAAAAGTGCTGCTGTCGTCCCGGTGGAGAATTGTAAAAGGAAGTTTTCCGGGCTTGTCCGCAACACCCGCATTGATCCAACGAATATTGCAGCCTTGTCTGATTAGATCTTGAACGTGAACCTTCAGATGATCTTGCGGTTCGACGAGAGTGAAACGCGCGTTTGGGAAAAACTTAAAAGCCCGTCTTGTCCAAAGTCCATGATTCGCGCCTACATCAACAATGTGCTTTGGGATGAAACCCAGTTGCAAAAGCAATGGAAAGAAGGCATCTAGCCCATAGGTGGGCCGGGAATCATTCCGAATGAGCCGGTAGCCAAATTTATTCAGTGCGGATTGAACGAATCGCTTCGCAGTTTTCACGAATGCTTTGCCCGTGCTGGCTGGATAAATACTTTCGAGAGACGTTTATATCATAGGTAAAGTGGGGCGGAGGGTTTTCCGTGCAACGCGCCCTTTTTGCCTTTCCGTCCGAAAATCAATGCTTCGGTGTGGAGAGTGCGATGCGTTCCGCTACAATGGCGAGATGGACGCTGCCGGAGATCTTGCTGCTTATGCGATGGATGTGCGGCAGTCGCGAGGGCGGCGGAATGCGGAGCCGCAACATCCGTATCGCAACGACTATGCGCGCGATCGCGACCGCGTGGTGCATTCGCGGGCTTTCCGGCGCCTCGAAGCGAAAACGCAGGTCTTCACGACGCGATTCTCGGACCATTTCCGCAACCGGCTGACGCACACGCTGGAAGTGGCGCAGATTGCGCGAACGGTTGCAGACGCGCTGCGGCTGAATAGCGATCTGGTTGAGGCGCTGGCGCTGGTGCACGACATCGGGCATCCGCCGTTTGGACATGCGGGCGAGCATCGGCTGGATGCGCGGATGCGCGAGCACGGCGAGCGCTTTAATCACAATCTGCATGCACTGCGTATCGTGGAGAAATTCGAGCAGCGATATCTGGATTTCCCCGGCTTGAATCTGACGTTCGAGGTGCGCGAGGGGATCATCAAGCATTCACGCGACTATTCGGCCGTGGAATACCCGGACCTCGCGGAATATCTGCTGGACGAGCGGCCGCCACTCGAAGCGCAGCTCATCGATTTGGTTGATGAGATTGCATATAACATGGCGGATTTGGATGACGGTTTCGAGGCGCGGCTCCTGGACTTGGACGATTTATGCGCGGCGGCGCCGGTTTTTGGGGAGGCTTTTGCCGGCGTCGAGGAACGTTACCCCGGCGGGCGGAGAAAATTGAAATTCAATGAGGCGCTGAAATGCGTTCTCGATATATTCGCGACGGATTTGATTGAGCAGACGCGCGAGGCTGTCGGCGGCGCGGGAGCCACGAGCGTTGAAGATATTCGGCGGTATCCGAAGCGGCTGGCAAGTTTTTCGGCGGCGGTGACGAAGGAGAACGTGGCGCTCAAGGAGTTTCTGCGCACGCGGCTGTACGAGAATCCGGCGATCATCGAGGATCGCGACCGGAGCGTGGCGGCGCTCGATGAGCTGTTTGTGCTGTACATGGAGCGTCCGGCGCGCATGCCGATCGCTTATGGGGATGAGGCTCGTCGAGAGCCGCTCTGTCGCGTGGTCTGCGATTACATCGCGGGGATGACGGACAATTACCTGCTGCAGCAGCACGAAAAGGAGTTCGGCATAGAGAAACCGCGCGCGGCGCGATGAATAAGCCTGCGTCAGGCGCGCGAAGGATCTTCCGGCGCATATCCCGAACAGGAAATTACGGGGAGCCGGGGATATTTCGGGAAGCGCGGGTCAGTCTTGGAAAGCGCGCACATATAAAATTCGACGCCGCGGTCAGAGGTGATGCGGCGGGAATGGCGGCAGTCCAGACAAAGCCCCACGCGCGCGCGCAGAATCTCTTGGTCGTCTCCCACCATACAGAAAGCATACATCTTTAATGAGCGTAACCGAGGATTGGAAGATGAGGAAAATGCCTCGGTTCGCTGCTTGACGCACTGGCCGCGGGGCGCGTTGACTTGGCGTGGCGGGCGGCCTAAGATGCCGCGCAGCCAGAGAACAAATTCAATCGCGAATGCGCGCATGACAGAACAAGATCCGCTGATCGGACGCACCGTTTCGCACTACCGCATCGTTGAAAAACTCGGCGGGGGTGGAATGGGCATGGTGTACAAGGCCGAGGATCTGAGCCTTGGCCGGCACGTCGCACTGAAATTCCTTCCGACGGAACTGGCGCGAGACCCGCAGGCACTTGAACGGCTTCGGCGCGAAGCGCGCGCAGCTTCCGCGCTGGACGATCCGAACATTTGCACGATTTACGAAATCGGCGAGGACGATGGGCAGGCGTTTCTCGCGATGCAATTCCTGGAAGGCACCACTCTGAAGCACCGGATCGGGGGCAAGCCTGTGCCGCTCGAACTGTTGCTCGAATGGGGGATCGAGATCGCCAGCGCGCTTGAGACGGCGCACGCGCGCGGCATCATCCATCGCGACGTCAAACCAGCGAACATTTTCATCACGACGCGAGGGCATGCGAGGGTTCTCGATTTCGGCCTGGCCAAAGTGATGGAGGGCGCGCAAGGCGCGACTCAGGCGACGATGGATGACGCCGAGGAACATCTGACAAGTCCGGGCGCGACGGTGGGGACGGTGGCGTACATGTCGCCCGAGCAGGCGCGGGGCGAAGAGCTTGATGCGCGCACGGATTTGTTTTCCTTCGGGACCGTGCTGTATGAAATGGCCACCGGGGCAATGCCTTTTCGCGGCGACAC
The DNA here is from genome assembly GCA_035943235.1 of Candidatus Acidiferrales bacterium. Taxonomy (GTDB): domain Bacteria; phylum Acidobacteriota; class Terriglobia; order Acidiferrales; family UBA7541; genus DAHUXN01. Next base: position 25,890 of record DASZCH010000183.1, on the reverse strand, counting down.
CAGCGCGATCATCTTCAACGCCATCCTCGAAAAAGCGCCCGTGCCGCCCGTCCGGCTGAATCCAGACGTTCCGGCCGAACTGGAACGGATCATCACCAAGGCGCTCGAAAAAGACCGTGACGTGCGCTATCAGCACGCGGCCGACATTCGCGCGGACCTGAAGCGCCTGAAGCGCGATTCGAGCGCTCCTATTGCGACCGGGGAGCGCGACGCAGATTCGAGCCGCTCTTCGACGCGGAACATCACCGGGAGTTCGACGGCGGTGTCACGCGGCGTTTGGAGCGGCGCTCGCGAGGGCGCGGCACACGGATCGGGGAGCTCAGCGGTCGCCGCTGTCGCTCGCGAACACAAATTCGGTCTCACCGCCATTGTAGTGATGGTGATCGTTCTGATTGCCGCAGCGAGTTATGGGGTTTATGCGTTTCTGCACGGCAGGCGGAAGGTTGCGTTCGAGAATTTTGCCATCACACAGTTGACCAACACAGGGCAGTCCGAGCTTGCCGCGATTTCGCCGGACGGCAACTATGTCCTGAGCGTACAAGATGAAAAGGGCAAGTCCAGCCTGTGGTTGCGCAACGTCCCGACGAACAGCGACACGCAGATCGTCGCTGCTTCGCCGGCTATTTATCGCAGCCTGGCATTTTCGCCCGACGGGAATTACATCTATTTCCGCGAAGCCAGTGACCGGAGTACAACCACATTCAATTTCTATCGTGCGCCAGTGCTGGGCGGTACGCCGCGACAAATCGCGGCGGACGTCGACAGCGACATTGCGTTTTCGCCCGACGCGAAGCGTGTCGCCTACTTCCGCGCCAATGATCCGGTTGGGGGCCAAGTGCGGCTGCTCAGCGCAAATCCAGATGGAGGCGACGAAAAAGTGCTTCACGTCGAAACACACGCGGCCATTCCTCCGCGTTGGCTGTCATGGTCGCCGGATGGCAGAAGAATCGCTTATAACTTGAATCCGTCATCGAGTTCTTCAGGGGGAATCGGATTATTCGAGGTGGCGAGCGGGAAGGTCAGCGTGCTTGCGACGTTTCCCGACAAACGGATATACGAACTGCATTGGTTGCCGAGTGGACGAGGGATAGTGGCGAATTACCACATGCGCCCGAATTACGCACAAGGGCAGATCGGATACGTTTCGTATCCCCGAGGGGTTTTCCGCGACATCACGCGGGATACCAACAGCTACGACACTCTGACGCTTTCCTCGAATGGCCAGACAATGGCGACGGTACAGGTGAAGACGAGCCGCACGCTCAGTCTTGTGTCCACGAGCGATGAAAAGAATGCGCAGGAGCCGGCGCTTCCTGAAATCCCCGACGCGTATGCTTTCAATTGGGCAGCGGGGAATCAGCTTTTCGTCAGCGACGGGCCGAACCTGATGCGGATGAATACCGACGCGACGAACCGGGCGACTCTGGAAAGCGATCCCGCAGGATTCATACGAGCGGTCAGCTCGTGCGGAGAACGCTACCTGGTGCTCGAATGGGCTTTTCACGGCGGAACGAGTGGGAGCGACGTCTGGCGAGTGAACGTGGATGGCTCCGACGCGGTGCAACTTACGCACGGGGGAGCTGACCTTTTGCCGGTCTGCTCGGCCGATGGGAAATGGACTTATTACACGGATGGGGCATCGGGCCGGATCCTGAGAGTGCCGGTCGATGCAGGCAATGCAGGCAGCGGAGGCAAGCCGGAGGTGGTCCCCGGAACGGTGATTCCCAACGGATTCGCGGCGGCGCCGATAGCTGGGATTTCCGCTGACGGCAAGTACTTGCCTTTCTTATTTCAGAGCGGAGCGCGGGGAGCGGAAATTGAGATTGTAAAGCTCGACTCCGGCCCCAATCCGGCGCGACAGGCACTAAAGCCCGACCCGCGGATTTCCGGATACGTGCGCTTTACCCCAGATGGAAAGTCAGTGGCCTACCCGATCGTCGAAAACGGAGTTTCGAATCTGTGGATTCAGCCGCTCAATGGCGGGCCGGGGCGCCAGATTACGAACTTCCAGTCCGGGATTTTCAACGTCCACTTTTACTGGTCGCCTGACGGCAAGATGCTGGGGATTCTTCGCGATAACACGCAAGCGGACATCGTGCTTTTGCGCGAGTCGAGCCAGTAACTTCGCCGCTTGAGTCTGGCTTGCGAAGGGGAAGCGTTCTCGCGGTAAAAGCTGTGCGGTATCCGATTCGCGTCAATGGAAAGCTTTGCGGGAGGCTTCCTTGACATTGCGCGACCGCACCTTATAATGGCTTTTCACACGTTTCCCCGGGAATTTCAATGTTTCTTGACGTACACGAACTCGCCACAAGGAAAATACGCATCCGGAAGAATTACGCTCCGGGCACACTCGATTTCCATTCCGGCGAATTTCACCAGGTAGAGCCGCTGGATGTGCGCGCGACGGCGGAACTGGTGGACGACCAAATCCGGATTTACGGGACGTTCCATACGCGGCTGGAGATGGTGTGCGCTCGATGCCTGGAGATCGTGGTGGAGGAAGTGAGCAAGAATTTCGATTTATTTTACCGTCCAATGAACTCGGTGGGCCGGGAAGAGGAATTCCGTTTGAATCTGGATGATACGGAGATTGCGTTTTTTGAGGGCGACGGATTGTTTCTGGCCGATGTGCTTGCCGAGCAGGTGAATTTGTCGCTCCCGATGAAGGTGATTTGCCGCAGCGATTGCCGGGGGCTTTGCCCGCACTGCGGGGTGAACTTGAATCAGGAAGAGTGCCGCTGCGAAACCCATGCCGCCGACCCGCGCCTGGCGCCGCTCGCACGCCTAAAGCAAGACTGGTCGAAAAAGCAATAAAACAGGGATTAGCAAGAATTTTTCCAGGCAGGAGGTTGTGGGTCTCCGCCAATAGGAGCAGGAATGCCGAATCCGAAACGACGTCACTCGAAAAGACGCTCAAGCACGCGGCGCGCGCACGACCATCTGACCGCGCCGACGATTTCAAAGTGTCCGCATTGCCACGAACCGAAGCTGCCCCATCGCGCCTGCCCGCATTGCGGATACTATAAGGGCCGCGCGGTGGTGGATACCTCGGCCTGATTTGGACGCGGGTAGTTCCTGCTGTATTTCCTGCTGCTGTTGAACAGTGATCCGATGATTACGATTGCGCTGGACGCCATGGGGGGCGACCACGCTCCTCGCGCCGAAGTCGAAGGCGCCGTGCTTGCCGCGCGCCAGTATGGCGTGCGCATCGTGCTGGTTGGCATCGAGCCAAAAGTACGCGCCGAATTGAACCGGCACTCCCACCGCGGGCTTTCCATCGACATCGTCAATGCCACAGAAGTGATCACGATGGAGGATTCGCCTTCGCATGCGTTCCGCAAGAAAAGGGACAGCTCGGTTCACGTGGGCGCGAAAATGGTGCGGAACGGGCAGGCGGATGCACTGGTGAGCGCGGGAAACACCGGGGCGGTGATGGCGATAGCGCGCTTCGTGCTGGGGCAGTTGCCTTCGGTGGATCGTCCGGCGCTGGCGGCGGCGTTTCCAACGGCCAAGGGCAATCCGGCGGTGTTGCTGGATGTGGGCGCGAATGTGGATTCGAAGCCCGAGCAACTGGAGCAATTCGCGATTATGGGGGAAATTTACCACCGGACGATTTTCGGGACGCGACGGCCGCGTGTGGCGATTCTTTCGATCGGCGAAGAGGAAATGAAAGGTAACGAGCTGACGCGCGAAGCATCGAACAGATTGAAGCAGACGGGCTTGAATTTTACGGGGAACGTGGAGGGCAAGGATTTTTTCAAAGGCAACGTGGACGTGATTGTGTGCGACGGCTTTATCGGGAACATCGTGCTGAAGATCAGCGAAGGGTTGGTGGAGCACGTGGGCGGAATGCTGAAGAAAGCGCTGAAAAGCAGCGTGAGCGCGCAGGTGGGTTATGTGCTGTCGCGGCACGCGTTCGGCGAGTTCCGCAAGAAGATCGATTACTCGGAGTACGGCGGGGTGCCACTGCTGGGCGTGCGGGGAATCACGGTGATTGGGCACGGGCGCTCGAATTCCAACGCCATCAAGAATGCCATTCGCGTGGCGAACGAACTTTGCCGGGCAAAAGTGAACGAAAAGATCGAACAGGAGCTTTCCGCAGTGAGCGCCCGCGTGGGCGTCTGAAGCGGGAAGCCGGGTGATGGGTCAGTTTGAATTTTGACTCCTTGTGTCACGATTAAGAAAATTCAAACTGACCCAACAGGGAAAGTTGAGCCGGCTGGACATTCCATTCAAAGAGAGATAGAACCGGCTCAGGGGTTGTCTGCCGGAATGCATCGCACGACGGGACCTTCATGAGCAAAATCGCATTTCTTTTTCCGGGACAGGCGTCCCAATATCCGGGCATGGGCCGCGAGCTGGCGGAGAAGTTTCCAGCGGCGCGCCAGGTTTTCGATTTGGCGGATGCGGCGCTGGGCTTTTCTCTTTCGCGTATTTGCTTCGACGGCAGCGAAGAGGAACTGAAGCTTACGGAGAACACGCAGCCCGCGATCCTGACTGTCTCTATCGCGGCTTTCCGAGTGCTGGAAGAAAACGGAGTGACGCCGGATTTTGTGGCGGGGCACAGCCTGGGCGAGTATTCGGGCCTGGTGGCGGCCGGGAGCCTGGACTTCAGCGCGGCGGTGAAGCTGGTGCGGGAGCGCGGACGCTACATGCAAGAGGCAGTCGCGGAAGGCGATGGCGCGATGGCGGCGATCCTGGGGCTTGCGCACGCCGAGGTTGCCAAGATTTGCAAGAAAGCGGCGGACTCAGAGATTGTGGCGCCGGCGAATCTGAATTCGTCGGAGCAGACGGTGATTTCCGGCAACGCCGCGGCCGTGAAGCGCGCGGTGGAGATTGCGTCGCAGAGCGGCGCGAAGCGCGCGGTGATGTTGCCGGTCTCGGCGCCATTCCATTGCGAGCTGATGAAACCGGCGGAAGTCCGGCTGGAACGCGATTTGCGCGCGACGCAATTTGGGGCTCTGCGCTTTCCGCTGATCACGAATGTGGACGCGGACGAGATCACGTCGGGAGACGAGGCGCGGGAGGCATTGATTCGCCAAGTGTGCTCGGCGGTGCGCTGGGAAGAGTCGATACACGAAATGATTGAGCAGGGCGTGGGGATTTTCGTGGAATTGGGGCCGGGGCGCGTGCTGAGCGGGATTCTGCGGCAAATCGATCGCTCGGTGCGAAGCTTCAATGTGGAGGACCCGGCGAGTCTGCAAGCGACGCTCGAAAAGATTGCCAAAGCGCGGGCGGAGATTTCGGAAGCGTGACGTTACCCTGCAAACCTGAGGACTAAGAAAATGTTTTCGTTGCAAGGAAAAGTTGCGATGGTGACCGGCGCGTCTCAGGGCATTGGACGAGCGACGGCCGTGGCGCTGGCGGCGGCGGGCGCGCGCGTGGCGGCGGCGGCGCGCAGCGAGGAGAAGCTGGCGGAAGTGGCGAAGGAGATCGAGTCCAACGGCGGCGAAGCGCTGGCGGTGAAAATGGATGTAGCGGACCCTGAGCAGATCAAAGCCGGCTTTCAGCAGGTGCTGGCGAAATTCGGGCGGCTGGATATTCTGGTGAACAACGCCGCGATTACGCGCGATGGGCTTGCGCTGCGCATGAAGCTTGAAGATTGGGAGGCGGTTCTGCGCACGAACTTGACCGCCGCGCATCTGTGCACGCAGCAGGCGCTCTCGACCATGATGAAGCAGCGGTGGGGACGCATCATTAATATCACGTCTGTGGTAGCAGAGACGGGCAACGCGGGACAGTCGAATTATGTGGCCGCGAAGGCGGGGCTGATCGGCTTGACGCGCGCCATTGCGACGGAAATGGCTTCGCGGAATATCACGGTGAATGCGGTGGCGCCGGGATTCATCGCGACGCCGATGACGGCGCCGCTGGCGGATAAGGTGAAGGATGAATTGAAGGCGCGGATTCCATTGGGGCGTTTCGGAACTGAAAATGATGTGGCCGCCGCGATTGTGTTTTTGGCGAGCGAAGAAGCCGGGTACATCACAGGGCACGTCCTGGACGTGAACGGCGGGATGCGCATGGGTTAGGTGGTGCAAATCAGTGTCGATTAAAAGCTATAGGGAGCTTTTGGCGTTGAAGGAAGTGGGGCGCATCGTCGGGCTGGCGCTGCGGGCGATGGCTGGACGCGTGCGGGCAGGCATCAGCACGGGCGAGCTTGCGGATATCGGTGGCAAGGTGATGCGTGAGCATGGGGCGCGATCCGCGCCGAGGATAGTGTACGGTTTTCCTGGCGACGTGTTGATCAGCTTGAATGATGAGGCGGTACACGGGATTCCCTCGGCTTCGCGGGAAATTCGCGCGGGCGATTTGGTGAAGCTGGATGTGACGTTCGAGAAAAACGGCTATATGGCGGATGCGGCGATGAGTGTGCCCGTCGAGCCGGTTTCCGATGAAGCGCGGAGACTGGTGGCCTGCGCGGAAAACGCGTTTGAGCAGGCTATGAAGGTGGCGCGGGCCAATCGTCCCGTGAATGGAATCGGGCGCGTGATCGAGCAGGAAGTGCGCCGCAGCGGCTTTCGCATCATTCGCGAATTGGGCGGCCACGGCATCGGCCGCACCATTCACGAAGAGCCGAGCGTGCCGAATTTTAATGACCGGAGCGTGACGCAACGGCTGACGGAGGGCCTGGTGATCACGGTCGAGCCAATCATCGCGGCGGGCTCCGGCAGGTCAATCGATGGCGGTGACGGCTGGACGGTAAAGACGGCGGATGGGAGCCTTTCGGCGCATTACGAGCACACGCTGGTGATCACCGATGGCGTGCCACTGCTGCTGACTGCCGCGTGAGGGTGTCAGGCGCCATTGTAAAATAATTCCGGAGGCATGCATGCCCGACTACACGGCCGCGCACTCGCGCGCGGGTATCGACGCGAAGCTGCCGCATCTGGACACGTGGCCGAATCATTTTCCGGGCTACGAAATCACGATACGGTTCCCCGAATACACTTCCGTGTGCCCCAAGACGGGGCTGCCCGACTACGGCACGATCATTATTCAATACACGCCGCGCAAATTGTGCCTGGAGCTGAAAGCGCTGAAGATGTATCTGCTGGGCTACCGCGATCTGGGGATTTTTTACGAGAACGCGGTCAATCGAATGCTGCGGGACATCGTGGCGGCCACAAAGCCGGTCTCGTGCGTGGTTCGGGGTGAATTCACGCCGCGCGGCGGATTGTTTACCAATGTAGAGGCCCGCTGGCCCCATCGACACAGCAAGCGGCGCATGTCGTAGACTTTCCTTGCCGGGTTAGCGATAATCGCGCGAGTTTGCCCAAAGCTTGCCCAATGAGAGGCGTTACCAGGAGACGCGATGACCGATTCGTTTGACACTTCCCATGACACAACCGTGATCGCGCCTCGGCTGGACTCTTATCCGTACACGCCGCGCTGGGTGATGATCGCGCTGGTGGTGGCCTTCGCGCTGATCGGGTATTTGATCTATGCGCTGTACCAGCAGCGGCAGCAAACCAACCAGGCATTCGATTCGGCCACGAAGCGCGCGGGCGTGCTGTCCGCGCAACTCGACAAGACCAACTCCGCCATCGGCGATCTGAAAGCAGAACTGCAGGTCACGTCACAAAAGCTCGGCCTGACGGAGGACGAACTGGCACGCGCGCGGGGAATGGCTCAGTCGTTGCGCAAGGCGCAAAACGACCAGAAGGCCAATGCCGAAAAACTCCGGCAACAGATCGGACAGGTTCAGCAGCAGACTTCGACGCAAATCGGGCAAGTATCCGATGCGCTGAACGGCACGAAGAGCGACGTGGACGCAACGCGGAAAGATCTGGACGATACAAAAGGCAAGCTCGGCACAGCGATGGGCGATTTGAATGTTCAATCCGGCCTGATTGCGCGCAATCATGAGGAAGTGCAGGAGCTGAAGCGGCTGGGCGAGCGGAACGTTTACGAATTCAATCTTGTGAAATCGAAGAGACCGCAGAAGGTAGGGCCGATCCAGCTTCAGTTGCGCAAGGTGAATACGAAGCATTACACGTACACGCTGGATGTGGTGGCCGACGACAAACACGTGGAAAAGAAGGACAAGACGCTCGAAGAGCCGGTGCAATTTTACGTTCGCGGCGCGCACGCTCCGTACGAAATCGTTGTGTACACCATAACGAAGGACTTTATTACCGGCTACCTGACGACGCCGAAAGAAGCAGCTCCCGCGAATCCCAGCGGCCCTTCCAGTCAATAGGTTCCGGCCGGCGTAAAACCGGGCCGATCTGCTGCGCGCTGGAATCCCGCGCAAGTCTTAACGAAAATTCGAAGTGTGAGGAGCGTTTGATGAATTCTACGAACGAGCAACGCGCAGAGAGCGTGGCGGGCCTGCGGATGGCATTTTTGCATGTGATTCGGCGGCCTGCGCCAGCGCTGGCGTGGAGCCTGGTTTTACTGTGCTCGCTCGCGATTTTGGCGGGCACGGCGACGGCGCAACAGAACTCGCTGGCCGACCGGCTGCCTGCCGACACATGGGTCTATCTGCACTGGCAAGGCACGTCTTCGCTGAATGCGGGAAGCAGCACGAACTCTGTCATCCGTTTTTGGCGCGACCCATCGTTCGCGGCGGCACGCCAGAGCATGATCGAGCGTATGACGCAGGAAGCGAAACAGAACAATCCAAAAGCAAACGGGTTCACACAGGAAGATGCAGGCAAGATTCTTTCGTTGCTCGAAAATCAATTCGTTTTCGGCTTTATGAACCAGCGCGGAAATCAAAATGGAAATGGCCCGAACAGCAACGCAAGAAGCACGGGGTCCTTCTTGATTTATGACGCCAGCGGCAAGCAAGGCATCATCGAGAAGTTCCAAGCCGAACGCGCGAAGAATTCCGGCTCGTCGTTTACGCGCACGCCGCTGCCCATCGGCAGCGTCACGGGCTATAAAATTCTGCAAGGGAAGAATACTTCCTACGAGGCGCAGGCAGGGCAGTACTTCGTCCGCACCGACACGCTCGAGGCGATGGAAGAACTGCTGCCTCGACTGAGCCCGCGCTATCGAGCGGCGGCGTCATTTGAAGAGGCCGCGGCAGTGCCGTCCGCGTGCCGTAACGGCGGACAGGGCACGCTTCTGAGTTTCCTGGCGCTTCCGGGGAGGCTGAATCTTTCCGAAATGCCGGCCAACCCGAATTTCAATTTCGCCGCGTTCGCCAAGACGCTTCACCTCGACCAAATCCACGCCGTTTGCGGAAGCGTGATGTTCGAGGCGGAACGCACGCGTATACGTGGGGCGGTGCTCGGGGATACTTCGCAGGGGAGCGTACTCAATATCATTGGAGACGGCCGCGAAAATTTCGCCACGCTGGCGCTGGCGCCATCCGGCGCGGCGTATCAATGCTCAATTCTGGATTTCGTGGCGCTTTACAAGACGCTGATGGCTGGAATGGTTGCTGCTTTGCCTCCTGATAAGGCGGGGTTTGCCGCGGGAATCGAATCGTTGGCGTCGACGCTGTGGGGGATGTCACCAACGGAGGCGCTCGGTTTGTTTACGGGCGAATTCGCGACTATAAACTTTCACTCGGAGGCGGACCCTACACGCGCCATTTACGCCTTCACGATTCAGCGGCCGGAAAGAGTTCTGGCGCTCTTGAAACACGTGATCCCGGGGGCTTCGACAACTCAGAAACAGGAAGGCGATACGACGTACGTCACGATTACGTTTCCGCAAAATCCCAGAGCTGCGCAGAATGCTGCTTCCGGCGAGCCTTCGGAATTTTTCCTTGCCGTGACGCCATCGATACTGATTGCCACGAAACAGCGGGATGTTCTTCGCGACGCTGTGGCTCGGCTGCACACGACGGCGGGCTCGGCGCAAGCGGATTCGCTGTCGAACGATCCTGGTTTCAAAAAAGCGCGCGCCGCAATGCACTCGAAAATATCCGCTCTGAGCTACAGCGATCTGGCGCACTACAACTGGACGGCCATGATCAACACAATCGAAAAAGGAATGAATGAGAGAGCCGAGGCCGAGGCGAAGCGAGCGGGAAAGCCGGCGCCAGCGCCTGTCCAATTGCTCCCGGGATTCGATCCAGCGATTATTTCGAGGTACTTGCATTCTTCCAGCGGAAGCGCGTGGAAGGATTCCACCGGCATTTACTTTGACTCGGTCACGCAATAAAACGGGCAATCAGGCACGGCTGTTGTTTCTGGTTTTCGGTTTGGTGAGTTTTGTGTGCGCCTTTCGCGCGACGGCGTCGCGTCCCGCCCCGTCTCAACAATCACCGGCGACGCAGGGAAAGCTGACGGTTCGCGTGTCGCTGGTGAAGGTGGACACCAGCATTGTGGACGCGCATGGAAAGTTCGTCGAAGGCCTGCAAAAGGAAAACTTCCATATTTTTGACGACGGTGCGGAGCAGCCGGTCACTTTTTTCGCCTCGACCGACGCGCCCGCACAAGTGCTGGTTCTGATCGAGACGAGTCCCGCGGTTTTTCTGATTCATCGGCAACATCTGGACGCCGCATACTCTCTTCTCAATGGCCTGTCGCCGGACGACCGCGTGGCACTCGCTTCGTATTCGGACACATCGCAGCTCATTTTGCCGTTCACGCCAGACAAAACGGCGCTTGCCCGCGCCTTGACTGATCTTCAATACTCGATCGGGAGCGGCGAGCTTAATTTCTACGATTCGGTTTCCGCCTCGCTCGACTGGCTCTCGACGATGACGGGGAAGAAGGCGCTTGTTCTGCTGACGACCGGGCTCGACAGTTCTCCGGCCGGCCACTGGGAGTCGCTCGAGGAAAAACTACGGGGGAGCGAGGTGACGATTTTTCCGGTCGCGCTTGGCGGTTCGCTGCGCTCATTTCAAGGAACGGCGCGCGCGGCTCCTGGCGCGAACGCTGGCGCGCCGCCGGGCCTGAGTTTTACCGTCGCTGACCGCGCGCTGCAGACGCTTGCGGACGCGAGCGGAGGCCAGGCGTTTTTCCCGAAGCAGGACAAGGAATTCACCGCTATTTACCGGCGCATTGCGGAGGCGCTGCGTCACGAATACACGCTGGGTTTTACGCCTCCGACGCTCGACGGAAAATTCCATTCGCTTCGACTGGAAGTTTTCGATTCCAAGGGGCGTGAGCTTTGACGGAGGGCGCCAAAGCGCATTACCGCATTTTCGCGCGGCAAACGTACCTCGCGCCTGCTCGGTGAATTGTGAGGAGCAGGAGTTCGAACGAAACCCGCCTCACATGTGAGGTAACATCGGGCCTCCATAACAAAATGATTTGGTGTTAGTCTGAACCGTCGCGGCTTTATTTCACGCTGCGAGATTCCGGAGAATCGGAGCTTTATTCGCGCATGTCTTTCGCAAAAGCGAGGAAATTCGTCCTAGCGTCCGTGATTGTTTGCATGTGCCTTGCGTTACTTGCGGCGGCAGCGCCGAAAAATCAACAATCGAGCGCAATCACGCCTCTTCAATTCGCTTTTTCAGGCAATGTAGCTCAAACGCCGATTGCCATTTCGGATCATCTGGTTATTGTGCCGGTCCGCGTGAACGGCTCCCGGCCATCGTCGTTCCTTTTGGATACCACGCGACGAACTTCTTCGCTCGACGATGTACGCGGCGCCGCCCTGGGATTGCTTTCCGGTGGTTCGAGTGGTCCGGGCGGCGGCAAGTCGCTGCCCCAGGCCGTGCTGGACTTTCCCGGACTGAAAATCACCATACCTTCGCTCGCGCTCGATTCCTTCGGCGATCTTTCTTCCCGCGTTGGGCGGGCGATCCAGGGAATTCTGGGCGCGGACGTGCTCAGCCACTTCGTCGTCGTAATCAATTACGAACGGCAGACGCTGCAACTTTACGATCCGAAATCCTTCCAGTACAAAGGCGCGGGCATAAAGCTGAAAATGCAGATGGCGGATGGCGTTCCAGCAGTCGAGGCGAAACTCAGCATTCGCCATCGCGGCACGCTTCATGGGTTGTTCCAGATCGCAACAACACAGACGGAAGCTCTGCAGTTTTATGCGCCCTTCGCAACGGCTCATAAATTTTCCGAGCTTGGACAAAAAATGATTTTGTTCTCACCGCTCGGCTCACCGGAGGATTTCGACGACCATCTTGGCCGAATCGAATCGGTGCAGTTCGGGAAGATAACCTTGCCGGATCCCCTGGCGATATTCCCCGGGAAATCGGAGCATGCTTCGGGGATGCCTGCTTCGGGCGTTGCCGGCGGTGTGGGCGGAGAAATCCTGGAGCGGTTCACCGTGATTCTCGACTATCCCGAGCAAACAGTCATCTTCGAGCCGAATGCGCACTTCGGGGATCTTTTCATCGCGGACATGAGCGGGATGGTTCTGGTGGCCACGCCACCCGACTTCCGGGCGTTTGGAGTGGCGCGCGTCATCGAGAAATCGCCGGCAGAGCTCGCCGGAATTGCCGTGGGCGACATGCTCGAAAAAATCGACGGCAATCCGGCCTCCGAGTATTCGCTAAACGACATTCGCTCGGTGTTTCGCCAGGATGGCACAGAACATGTGTTAACCGTGATGCGCAACGGCAAGCATTTGCAGTTCACGCTGAAGCTGAAGCCCCTGATCTAATCGGACTGGCGTGCAAAACCGCTAAAAGCGGACACGGCGTTGTGCACGCTCTCTTTTTTGCGGTTCTACATCTTTCAGAATCTCGTAAACACGGTCGGTGGGAATCCCATTCGAACGCGCGATTGTGTTTGCCCTACGCATCAGCGAGGGATGTGTTAGGAACAGCTCACTGAATCTGTTTATCCGATCGGGTACGCCAGCTGCCTTATGGAGTTTTGCAAGTGAGCGAATCTCACTTTCTGCATTTTCGACAGCAGTTGCCGATTCTCGATCCGCTTGGTACTCAAAACGCCGTAAAAAGAAATAAAGCATAAGAAACGGCGCAAACATCCCGATAAGGTCAAGCACAGGCCGATAGGGAGCCATCTGCGGCGACAATCTGAATAAGAGCGCAGCCGGAATTGCAAAGACCAACACGAGAGTAAAAAGGGTTTTCCTGAAGTGACGGAGCTTCAAATGGCCCAGTTCGTGCGCAATGGTGCAATCGACTTCCGCCCGATTCAGATGCTGCGACAAAGTGTCTGTCAATGAGATGCTACTGACGCCGGCGAAAGCGTTGAGCAGATGGCCCTTTCCTTGCGGCACGACGTACACCCTGAGAAGATCGACGTTCATTCTCTCCGCCATCGCCAGAGCACGGTTGCGAAGCTCGCTCGACTTGAGCAATCGTGGGTTCACGCCGAGCGCCCGGTCGAGGCAAATGCGACCGACTATGCCGACGCCAAGAGCAGCAATCAGCCATATGACACCTTGAAGTTCGCCGTCAAAAATCGCCTCAAATCCCGATGCAACAAGCAGCAACGGAATCCCGAAGCGTACGGCGCTCCAGAAGCCCTGGCGCAAGACTGCCGCTCGCGGCCAGTGCAGTTTGGAAATTGACTTGTCGGTGGCGTAAGAAATTATCTGCGCAATCGCAAGGGTGCCGATTGGCAGACTCCAAAAAATCAATTGCTGGATTCCGGGATCACCGAGGGCGGCCCAAACAAGGAGCTGGTGCGACGAAAACAATAGATTTCGATTCCAATCCCATAGCGCCCACCAGCCTCCGACTGTTATGAGGAAAAAGAGCCGCGTGTTTTGACGATAAGCAAACCAGATACGAGAGCCATCGCCTGGAGCACGCAGCGAGACTTCGCGGAAAAGCAAAGCCGACACGACCGGAGCGACCAAGACAAGCGCGGTGAGTGTGATGCGAAGCGGAACTAGGATTGAAGACGGATGTTGGGTAACACTAACCATTGAAGTCTAGCTGCGCGCGACCAGCACCTCGCCGGCCTATTCGTATTCGCTGAGCGTCTTGGCCATTTCGCGGAGGCGCTCATCGGCGCGAGCGAAGACGCTGCCTTGCTCAAATTTCCCCTGGGCATTTCGTTTTCCGGCTGTCATCCCCGTGAGGATTTCGATTCCTTCCTCGACGGTCGTGACGGGAAAAATGTGGAAGCGGCCTTGCGCGACCGCTTCAATCACGTCGTTGCGCAACATCAAGTCGTCAACATTCTCGATGGGAATGAGGACGCCTTGTTTTCCGGTGAGGCCCTTGACGCGGCAAACGTCGTAATAGCCTTCGATCTTTTCGTTGACGCCGCCGATGGGCTGAATGTCGCCCTGCTGATTCACGGAGCCGGTTACGGCCATGTCCTGACGGATGGGGACTCCAGCCAGCGCGGAAACGAGCGCGTAAATTTCCGTGGAGCTTGCGCTGTCGCCATCCACGCCGGAATAGGATTGCTCGAAGCACACGCTGGCGGCGAGCGAGAGCGGTTTATCCTGGGCAAATGTCCGCCGCAAGTAGCCGGAAATGATATGCATACCTTTGTCGTGCAGGCGGCCGCTTAAATTCGATTCGCGCTCGATATTGATGACGCCCGATTTTCCCATGGCCACCGAGGCAGTGATTCGCACCGGCTTGCCGAAGGCGTAACCGCCCAGCTCGAGGACGCTGAGGCCGTTCACTTGGCCCGCGCGCTCGCCCGTAACGTCGATGAGGAGCAGCCCCTTTTCGATCATCTCCTGGATTTTCATTTCGATCAGGTTGTGGCGCTCGATTTTCGCTTCGAGCGATTCCTTCACATGCGCCGCCGTGACCAAAGGTTTCCTTTGTTCCTGGGCTACGTAGCTCGATTCGCGCGCGACGTCCGCGATGTCGAAAAAACGCGCGGTCACTTTTCCACGGCGCCCGGCCTGGCGGACTCCGTGTTCCATCAACGCGGCCATGGCCTCGCGGTCAAAGGGCAACAGAGCCTCGTCGTCGCAAAGTTTTCTGAGGCGTCCGCAATAATGAGCGATGACTTCCTCGCTCCACTTCATCTCCTCATCGAATTCGACGCGCACCTTGAAAATCTTTTTGAAATCATCCTCGAAGTTGTAAAGGAGCTCGTACATCTCGCGGTCGCCGATCAAAATAATTTTCACGCGGACTTCGATGGGTTCTGGTTTCATGGCCGCCGTGCTGAAAGGGAAAAACACGTCGACGGGCTGAATTTCGAGCTTGCTGTGATTCAGCGTGCGCTTCAGGGTGCGCCAGACGCCCGGCTCAGTGAGCGTGTCCAGCGCGTACATGATTAGAAAGCCGCCATCCGCGCGCAGGAGCGAGCCGCCGCGGAGGTCCATGAAATCGGAGCTCCATCCGCCGCGTGCATCGTAGCTGCGGTGGATTGTCCCAAACAAATTCGCGTAAGTTGGAATCGTCTCGAAAATCACGGGGCAGCCTTCCTGCTCGCCGTGCGCCAGAATCACGTTCACGCCGTACACGCGAAACGGATCCCGGTCGGAGCGATCCATTCGCAGGCTGGCTCCGCCCTCGGATGGCGGCTGTTCGTCTTCGCCTTCGCGCTCCTTAAAGGGATCGAGATTGTCGAGGATGTGATGCCGAACTTCTTCTAGGTATTCTGCAAGGTGCGAGTCCGCATATTTTTCTTTTAACTCCTCGATCACGCCATCTACGAGCACGGACGCGGCTTCTTGTTCGAGGTAGCTCATCTCGCTGGCGAGTTCGCGCGAGAGCGTCAGCGTCTTGCGGTAAACCACCGTGAATTCCTGGCGGAACTGGTCGTATTTGCGCTCGAGATCCTCGGCCGCGGTGGTTTCGATTTTTCCCTCCTGCACAAGCTTGGGGATTTCCTCGATGGGGACCATGGCGCCATCGAGCACCGGGAAAATTTCAGGCAGGGCGACCGCTCCCACTTGCATGCGGCCAAGCGCGAATTGTTCGCGCGCGATGCGGCGCGTGAAATCGTCCATCAATTCCTTTTCCCGCTGCGTGTAACGGTCCACGATCCGCGATTTCTGCCGCTGGAAAGGTTCGCCTTCGAAGACCTGCGGGATTCGTCTGCGGAGGAATTCAATTCCCGATTCCATCTCTTTGCGGAAGGCATTCGCCTGTCCGGGCGGCAGAGTGAGCAGGCGCGGCCTGTCCTGATTCTTGAAATTGTTTACGTAGCAGCGGTCCGGGGAAAGCTGAATTCTGGGGCCGATTCCTTCGATCATGCGCACGATCATTCCGCCGCGGCTTGTGCCCGTCAGGCCGCAGACGAAGGCGTTGTAACCCTGCGCCGTCATTTCCACACCCATGCGCAGCGCGCGCAGGGCGCGTTCCTGGCCAATCTCTCCGCCAATCGACGGCGCTTCTTTCGACGTCGCATATGGGACGGAGGCGGGGTCGCAGCGCCAGCGCAATTGTTCGGGACTGAGTTCCTTCACCGATGAATTTTTAAGCTTCATTTTCACTTTCCAGCTTCGTCTCAATCGAGAGCGGCTTACTCTAGCACGCCTGTTCGCCGCGTCCCACTTGAACGCGTCAGGCCGTTTCCTTGACCCGGGCGGGCCCGGCGTACAAATCCAAGACGCTTGCGGCTAGCGCCACGACGATCGGTCCCAGCACGATTCCGAGCAAACCAAAAACGGCCATTCCTCCGATCACGGCGATGAAAACGACCAGGCCGCTCAGGCGCGCGCGCCCGCTCATGAACCACGGCCGCAAGGCGTTGTCCACAACTCCCGCCACGATGGTCAAAAGAATCGCGAGGAAAATCGCGCCGCCCCAGTGTCCCGTGACAATCAAATCGATCATTGCCGGGATCCAGATCACGAGGTCACCCACGGCCGGAAGGAGCGAGAAAAAAGCAATGGCTACGCCCCAGAACACCGGCGCGGTGATGCCGACAATGGCGAATCCGATGCCACCGGCCAATCCGTGCATCACAGCGGCGACCAGGCTGGACGTGACGCTGGCGAAAATAAGGTCGCGGGATTTCCCGAGCATTTCTTCGCGCGACGTGGTCTCGAACGGCAGCACCTGGCGCAGGCGCGTCATCAGTTCGTCGCTGTCGCGAAAAAGATAGAACATAGCAAGAATGGTGACGATGAGGTCAAAGGCGAAAATCGCAAGGTTGCGCAGCACTACGCCAATTTGAGACGCGAGATATGCGGCGACCGTCTGAATCGCGCGATGAAGCAATTGCGAGAGGCTCTCCGCGGTTTGACCTGGCACATGCTCGACCAGCCACGCCCAGGAGCGGTCCACCCATGTGAAGCCACCGTTGTTGATTTCTTTCTGCACGGATGCCGCGGCTTGCAGGCCCTGATGAATGAACGCGAAACCAACTCCCATGGCGGGGGCAATCAGCAGCAGCGTGACGAGGATTGTACAGATTGCGGCAGCCCAGGTTTTCCCGCATTGGAGTTCGAGCCGCTTATTCAGCGGATGGAAAACGACCACCAACACGGCCGCCCAGCAGAGTGGAACAAGAAACGGCTCGAAAACGCGAAACACAAAATAAGCGATCAGCGCGATGAATCCGTAGAACAGCACCGCTCCCAGACGTCTCTGCGCTATGGTTTTTCCCGGCAACTTCGTGGCGCTCCCGACGTAAATCGCCTGCAAAACGCGCGGCGGACCTACGAACCGAACAGCATCCATAGTTTCCTTTTGCCGCTTTGTCAACTCCGGTCACGACTGTTGTTGGCGAATAGACATACTGAGGTGCGATGTTTGCGGCGATTCGTTAGCACTGCTTAGCATTAGTTGCGGAAGCGTGGTGAATTATTAGTCCTGCATCCGGAAATCGGTATAACGGGGCGGAAGTTACTTCCATAATTAAGAGACTTGCGAAACATAAAGTCGATATGACGAACAGCGTCAGATATTGGCCGCCAGAAAAGTCAATGACTTAGAGCGATCCAATGAAACGTGGCGATTTTGGGCATATTCGTGCACTGAGTGTTTCCAGTGCTATGGCAATGGTTTCTCGCGTCGGGGTGTTTTGAAGAAAAATCAGGGATTAGGCGATCGCCGCTAAGGAGACGTAAATGAATTTTTGCGCCGCTGCAAAGAACTGCCTGCTCGCGCTGTTGGTGCTAGTGTTTGGTGCAATTTCGGTTTCGGCGCAGGTGCCGACGGGTTCAATTGTGGGAACCGTCGTGGACGCGCAGAAAGCGACCGTCGCCGGAGCTGACGTGACGGTTACGAGCATCGATACGGGCGCGAAGTATGCCACGCGAACGGCCTCGAACGGCGGATATTCCGTTTCGAGCTTGAATTTCGGACTTTATAGAGTCGATGTGACCAAGGACGGGTTCAAGGCCGCCTCGGTGACAAATCTGAAGCTTGACGCGTCAACCACGCTTTCAGTTCCTCCCATCGTGCTGGAAGTCGGCTCGAGGACGGAAACGGTGACGGTGGAAGCGACAGCGTCGGAAGAAGTGCAGACGACGGACGCGTCGGTGGGAAACCAAATTGATAAGCAGCAGCTTGATGACCTGCCGGTTAACAGCCGCCAACCACTGGCCCTGATTCAGACGGAGCCGGGAGTGAACTTCAACGGGAAGACCGACACGGTCATCGACGGTCAGCGGAGCGCCTTCACGAGCGTGACTCTGGACGGCATAAACATTCAGGACAACTTCATCCGAACCAACGACACGGATTTCACTCCGAACCAATTGTTCCTAAGCCAAACCGGCGAGTTCCACATCAACACCCAGAATGGCGACCCTTCAGTAGGGGGCGGCGCCTCGGCGATCAGCATCGTTTCGCCGCGCGGAACAAACAACTGGCACGGAGACGGCTTCCTGTATTATGAGACGAATAAGTGGAACGCGAATCCATGGTTCAATAATGCCTTCGGTGTGCCGAATGCGGCTCTGAATCAGGATCAATACGGCGGACGGGTGGGCGGTCCGATCATCAAGAATAAGCTGTTCATTTCCGGGTCTTTTGAAGAACTCAAGGATGCGCAAACAACGCTGCAGGATGCGGCGATTTTTACGTCTCCTGCCGCGGCGAGTGGAACTTTTCAGTTCCAAACTTCCTGCAACAACAAACCGGGCGGGATCGCGTGTCCAGCTGGCGTTACTCCTGGGCAGACAGAATCAGTAAACTTGCTTGCATTGGAGAATGCAAGCCGCAGCGGGGGAAGCCCAGTGTTTACAATTGACCCAGCGGTTGCCGCGCTTATTTCGAGAATTCCCTCAAATGCCGTCGTCAACAACAACAACGTGGGCGACGGGCTCAACACAGCGGGATTCGATTTCAACGCCCGCGACAATTCGCTGCTGAAGAACACCGGTGTCCGCGCGGATTTCGATCTGAACGCGCATAACAGCTTTTCCGCAACGTACTACTGGAACCGGCAAGTCTTTGACCGGCCGGATATCGATACCTCCTTTAACACCGTGCCCATTGTCAGCAATTTCGACGGCATCAATTTTTTCTCGACGGCTTGGAGATGGAGTCCCGGCGCCAACTTCACGAATGAAGTGCGCTTCGGATTCGATCTGGCTCCGGCGACGTTTGATACTTCGCAGAAGTTCGGCGCCTCCATCATCGACTTACCTGCGGATGCTAACGGTAATCCATTAGCCTTCACAAATCCCGATCCGAACTTCTTCTTCCAGGGCCGCAACACGCACACATGGAGCTACCAGGACAATGCCAACCTGTTGCGCGGAAATCATTCGATTTCTTTCGGCATTCAATTACAACGTGTGACCATCGACGCGGTGAACAATGCCGGCACTTCTACGGATTTCGCGTTGGGGTTCGGCGCATCCAATACTTTTGAGCTGAAGAGCAGCGATTTTTCCGGCACTGCGCCGATCTCAGCGAACGATCTGGCGGATGCCAACAACTTGCTCGCCACTTTCGGCGGCTTTGTTGGAAAGACCACGCAAACATTTAACGTAACCACGCCGACGTCCGAATTTGTTCCGGGCGCCCCCAACGAACGGAATCTGCGCCAAAATGACTGGGGTTTTTATGCCGGCGATTCGTGGCGCTTCCGGAAGAACCTTACTTTGACGTATGGTTTGCGCTGGGAGTACTTGAGTCCCTTTAATGAGAAAAACGGGCTGATGCTCGAGCCCCTGCCGGGCATAGGACAGTCGATGGAACAAACGTTGCTTTCCAATGCCACGGTCGGGTTTGTGGGCGGCAACTCGGGACGCCGGCCTTACAATAAGGACATCCACGACTTTGCCCCTAACTTCGGCATTGCCTGGGATCCGTTTGGCAACGGCAGGACGGCCGTCCGCGCAGGTTACAGCATTCACTACGTGAATGACGACCTCGCCACTGCGGTGCTCAATGCGGTTAACGGGAACGCCGGCCTTTCGTCCAGCGCCGGAAACAATGACGCTGACGCCACAGTGAGCGGGGTCAACAGTCTTCCCGCAGCGGTACTAGTTGCGCCTCCTCTGTTTGCGATTCCCACGACCTTTTCGAAGAACATCGTCGCTTTGGGCGGCGTGGCTAATAATGCCGGTTTCGGGATTGCGCCCAACATCACAACTCCTTATGTTCAGGACTGGAACCTATCCATTCAGCGGGAAATCGGATTTAAGACAACGGTTACGGTCGAATATCTGGGCAACCACGGAACGAATTTGGTGCGCGGCATTGACATCAACCAGGTCATTATCAACCAGAACGGTCTGCTCGACTCGTTCAACATAGCGCGCAACAATTGCTTTGCGTCAATCGCAGCGGGCGGTGGCTGTGACGCCACTTTTCAGGGAGCCGGAAGCGAGCCGACGTCGGGCATATTGTTTGACCCAACGTTCGCTCCCTTTCTTTCTTCGGGGGCAGTGCAGAGTCGACTCCAGAGCGGTTCGGTGGGTGACTTGGCGGATCTGTTCCATGCTGGGTTCACGAACACCGGGTTCCCGAACGACATCGTCGAGGAGACTCCGAATCAATTTGTACCGAACGATCTGATTCGTGGCGGCGACCTAATTGAAAATTTCTCAAGCTCCAGTTTCAATGCAGGGGTCGTGCAGATTCAGCGACGGTTCAATAATCTGATTTTCCAGGGCAGCTACACTTTCAGCAAAGCGATTGACGACGCGGATGGTTCGCAGAACAACTTCGCCCCGCTGATTGACAATGCCAACCCCCGAGCGGAGAGAGGGCGTGCCGGCTTTGACGTTACGCACGCTTTCAAGCTCAATTTCGACTATGGGCTGCCGTTTGGTAAAGGACAAAAGTGGGCTTCGAACAATGGCATCCTGGATCGTGTGGTCGGCGGGTGGAGAGTTTCTTCCTTCTTGATTTTGCAGAGCGGCTCTCCGTTTTCGATCCTTTCGGCGCGCGGCACTGTGAATCGAACCAGCCGTTCCGGCAATGAAACAGCCTCGACAAACCTAAGCGCGTCACAGATCAAAGACGCCCTCCACCTGTCGTTCCCTGCCAATAAGATCGGACCGATCTTGATTGATCCGACTTTCATCGGGGGGAATGGAAGAGGAGCGGGACCCGATGGATTGACGTGTTCACCGCTGGTGGCCAACGGCTTCTGCAATCCACTGCCGGGCCAGCAGGGCAACCTGTCCAGAAATGAATTCACCGGACCGCGATTCTTCGACGAGGATGTGTCGATCCTCAAGGCGATTCCGATCCGCGAAAGCATATCTCTACAGTTGCGGGGAGACGCATTCAACGTATTCAACCATCCGACATTCTTTATCGGAAATCAGAACATCAACTCGTCAACTTTCGGGAGAGTTAGAAGCACGCTTGGGACTATTTCCAACGGCGGCGGCGCACGGGTGCTGCAAGTCGGGGCAAAGCTGAGTTTCTAGCTGAGTCTGGTTTGAAAGCACGGCGGGCCACGAGAAATCGTGGCCCGTTTTTTTTTGGTGCGAGCCCACCCACTCTGCTATCCCATCATAACTCCCATAAAGTACCTCGCTATAAAAGCACTTGACAGTAATATAAATCAA
Organism: Candidatus Acidiferrales bacterium; assembly: GCA_035943235.1. GTDB lineage: Bacteria > Acidobacteriota > Terriglobia > Acidiferrales > UBA7541 > DAHUXN01. The sequence continues at coordinate 4,143 of DASZCH010000183.1, read as the reverse complement.
TAGTAAACACATGAGTACCGTGGGGTACGCGTGATGAAGCTCAATCGAAATATGCTGCTTGTGGCCTTGGCTGTGATCGTTGTAGTGCCCGTACTGACCGAGAATGTAATTCTCGTTCGGCGCATGAGCAAGCTGCAGGAAATGTTCTCGGCCGCCCGCCCGCGGGAAGTTCCTGCGCTAAAAGTCGGAGACGTTATTCCCCGGGCTATGCTTCAGAACCTGGATGGTCGACCGGTGGATCTCGCAACCGACAAACCGAAAATTCTGTTCGTTTTCTCGAGTAATTGTCCGTTTTGCAAGAAGAATTTCGGGAACTGGAAAGCAATCGAACAAAGGGTAGGAAAGTCGAATGTGCTGTACTTGTCCGTTGACCCACCCGAGCTTGTGAGGCCATTCGCTCACGACCGCCAAATCGTAGATGAAACGTTGGTGCTTTCAAGAGCGGAAGCAGTGGCTCTAAAGAGCTTTCGGATCCCTGAAACCATTCAAGTCGCGCGGGGGAGGGTTGCGGGCATCAGAATTGGTGTTCTTACCCCGGAAGAAACGAACCGCATCGGCCTAATGAACTAACGCACGGAGTCGCTCTGACTCCACAAGGAGCAAAATGAGGAAATCAATTTACGTATGGCTGTCGTTATTTGTAGTCTTCGTGTTTGCAACAGTTGTCTTCGAGCAACTTGCGTTTGCTAGTTTTGGTTCAGACGAAGAAACCTGCGCCAATAACGTCTCGAATGCCTTGGGAAGTTGTTGGAACGCGTGCGAGGCCCAATTTCCGAATGACATACCTGCTCAGCAGAGTTGTATGGAGGACTGCATCTCCCCGGGGGAATCGGATTTCATAACTTGTACTTCACAAGTGGCTGCTCAGTATCTTAACAAACCCCAATTGGAGTTGTGCACTGACGCGCGCTCTGTTTATTCGGTGTGCGTCAACAAGTTCAATGCCTGCGGCGGTCTCGAAGGGCCCGGTTGTGAAGAAGCTTTAGAGAACTGCGAGTCCTCTTCTGGCATTGACCAGTGTCAGTAAGGGGTTGGCTCCCTCTCTGTACGGCGGGCCACGAGAAATCGTGGCCCGTTTTTTTTGGTGCGACGAAAACTGGGTTGGAGGCGGCGGCGCGTCCTTCTCAGTGCTACAATGCTGCCTAGCCTACCGGAGGTGCTCGTCGTGGCCGCTTCTGCTTGTCCTCACAACCACACGATTCTTATTGCCAAGGATGAGCATGAGGAATACGTCGAATGCCTCGATTGCGGGGAAATTTTCGAGGTTGCGGAACGCGAGTTATCCTCTCCCGACTTCAACGAAACACTCTCTGACGCCTAACCAGACCTCGCTTTAACAAAACCTACGAGCAGCATCGCGATTCCCGCTGGCAAATCCGGCTCGATTTGTGAAATATTACGGCGAACTTACCGGGCTCGGCGCCCGTCCGGTTGAAGGAGACACAGATGCGCAAATTGATTCTCTGCGGAATGGCATTTCTGCTGGCAGCATCGGCCGGTCTCGCTCAGGAGACTGCGACGGAGCGCGAGGCCGCGCCCGACGTGGTAGAGCAAATTCGGCGGCTCGAACAATCGCTCGACGTTCCGTCGATGGTTGCCAAGCTGACGGCGGCCGATAAGAACCGCGACGAGGTTGTCGCGCGCGTCAAGCAATTGATGCAAACGGATTTGCTGCCCATGTCTGACTGGATCACGCAGCATCCGGAGATCGGTTTTACGGAAAAGGAAGCGGTGGCGAAGCTGACTGCGTATCTGCAGGCGCACGGTTTTGACGTCACAAGCGGCGTCGCGGGACTGCCGACGGCGTTTGTCGCGAAGTACCGTCGCGGGACGAGCGGTCCAAACCTGGGCGTGATTGTCGAGTACGACGCGCTACGCGGCACGCAGGGCGCGTTTCATGGCGACCAGCACAGCGCGCAAGGGCCCGTGGGGCTTGCGGCAGCGATTGCCGTATCGGAATTTCTGACGCGGACTCATACGCCGGGCACTGTCACCGTTTACGGCACGCCGGGCGAGGAAATGATGCCTCCGGACGCGAAGACGGTGATGTGGAACGCGGGAGTCTTCCGGGGCGCGGATGTGATCGTTCGCAGCCATTCTCTGATGGTCACCACGCGGCCCGCTCCCGGCTTCGGCACGTGCTGCATGAATATCGACGGCGTGAAGTACACGTTCTACGGAGCGCCCGCGCACGAACTGACCGCCTGGAACGGCCGCAACGCGCTCGAAGCCGTTATCAAACTCTTCGACAATATCGACAGCGTTCGCGCGAACATGCGTCCCGAAACGCGCATCGAAGGCGCCATCACCGAGGGCGGAGCCGCGCCAAACGTGGTGCCGGACAAAACTTCCGCCGATTTTTACATACGCTATCCGGACTCTGTTTATCTCGATCAAGTCACGGCATGGGTGAATGACGCGGCGCGCGCGGCTGCTCTGGCCACCGGCACGAAAGTGAAAATTGATCACTACGGCTCCCAGCGCGACGGCATTTCGGTTTCCACTCTCGCGGAATTGGATTTCGCGTATATGGAACGGTTCGGCGCAACGGGCGTCGTTGCGGAACCTGGGAAGCCGGAAGGCTACGAAGAAACCGGCAGCGTTTCGAGCCAGATTCCTGGCATCGAAGTCACCGCGAAATCCTCGAACTTTTCCAACCATACATACGGCATGCTTGCCGACGCGACCACCGCCGTGGGCCATTCGGGCTTTATGATTGACGCGGAGACGGAAGCAGCCGTCCTGTACGATTTCGCGACGCATGCGGAATTGCGCGATGCCGTGAAAACGGAATTTACGCGTCTGCAATCTCTTTTCGCGGAGTATCAGCGCGACCTCGAGAAGGCGTATCCGAAGCCTGAGGTCGCGGCGCCGAAATAACTCAGGCGCTCTGCCCGGCCTGGGATCTGATTGACTTGACATTTTTCCGCTAACCAATCTACTCTTCCATAGTCTAACTATGCATCGAATCTCTATGCCAGGAGCGCAACATGCGTCGCGATGAAATTCCGCCGGGAACTCTGCACCTTTTAATCCTGAAGACGCTCGCGCGCCGGGGCGAATTGCACGGCTACGAAATCGCGCGGACGATTCAGCAAAATTCCGAAGATGTGCTGCAGGTGGAGGAAGGGTCTCTCTATCCCGCGCTGCAGCGAATGCTGCTGAAAGGCTGGGTGAAGGCGTACTGGGGGACGACGGCGGAAAACCGGCGGGCGCGCTTTTACCGGCTGACGGCCGCGGGACGCAAACAATTGCAGGTGGAGGAGTCGCAGTTTGAGCGCGTGATGAGCGCGATCACGCGGGTGATTCAGACGGCGTGAGGAGAAAGGGACGGATTGTAGTCGAAAGTTGAGAGTTGAAAGACGGAGTGACTCAGGGACAAGGGGTGGCGGCAAATGAAATGGCTGGGTGAATTGGGGCGGCGGGCGGCGATGCTGCTACGGCGGCGGAAGTTCGACCAGGAAATGGATGAAGAGATGCGCATTCATCTGGAACTGCGCGAGCGGGAGCGGCGCGAAGCAGGCCTCCCGGCAGACCAAGCTTATACGGCTGCACGAAAGAATTTCGGCAACGCGCTTGCGCTGCGCGAAGCGAGCCGCGAATCCTGGGGCTGGGCATGGCTGGAGCATCTCGGGCAGGATTTGCGTTACGCGTTGCGGATGCTGCGCAAGAATCCCGGCTTCACCGCGACGGCGGTGCTAACGCTGGCACTTGGAATCGGAGCGAACACCGCAATTTTCTCGATCATAGATGCGATTTTCCTCCGTCCGCTGCCTTATCCCAACGCACAGCAGATTTACCTTGTGACACGAACGGGAAACGCATATGGCGGAGAATCCATCTCGCCGGCGATTTTTGCGGCCTGGCGCCAACGAGAGGAAAAGGTCTTCAAACACTTGACGGTGGTGGAAGGGATGGGCGACTCGACGGTTATGATTTCGGGAGAAGCCCAAAGTCTGCCGTCGATTGCAATCTCAACTGACTTTCTTGCCATGGTCGGCGTCCATCCGATTCTGGGGCGCGATTTCCGTCCTGAAGAAGGCGCGGTGGGTGGCCCGAATGTTGTGATGCTGAGCGAGAGCCTATGGCGCAGTGGATTTGGCGCCGATCCGAGTTTCGTGGGGCGAAGCCTCATATTGAATG
>DASZCH010000182.1:0-2020 GCA_035943235.1 Candidatus Acidiferrales bacterium | reverse complement strand
GAATAACAGCGCCTGTATGCTGGCTAGCGTCAACGGAACCATTAAACGAAACGTCGTTCCGACTCCAGATTCACTTTGTATTTCGACTGTTCCCTTTAACCGTTCCAACGCGCCGGCAACTGCGTCCATTCCCACTCCGCGGCCGGAAACTTGAGTCACTTCGTCCGCAGTGCTTAGCCCGGGCTGAAAAATCAGCTGCGTCGCGGCTGCTTCCGTCAGTGTCTCCGCCTCGGCTGCGGAGATTGCGCCCAGTTCGATTGCGCGACGAATTAATTTCTGCCGGGCAATCCCCTTGCCATCATCGGAGACCTCGATCACCACTTGGTTGCCCTGGTGATACGCGTTTAGTCTCACCGTTCCATGTTTCGGTTTCCCCGCTGACTCTCTTTCCTGCGGCGGCTCGATGCCATGGTCGACAGCGTTACGGACAAGGTGTGCCAGCGGTTCCGCCAGGGCGTCCAGGATGCTTTTGTCGAGATCGGTATTTTCTCCGGCGATTTCGAGCCGCACATCGTTTCCGCAATTCTTTGCGACATCGCGGACCAAGCGCGGGAAGCGCCGGAACAGTTGCTCGACGGGAACCATGCGGATTTTCATGGCCGAGCGCTGAAGGTTTTCGAGGACACGCGACTGAAAGGCCAGTGCATCGGCTAGACGGTTCCGCAGCGGATCTTTGGCATGACGCTTGTCAAATTCGAGGAGAGTGCGATGCAACATAGATTTGCCGATAATCAGCTCGCCGATAAGGTTTAGCACAGCATCGATCCGTGACGTCTCGACGCGTAAGGTATTCGCCGCAGATGCGGCCAAGGCCGCGGATGGCCGTCCGTCGCGAGTCACAGCACCGTGGTGTACAGGCTGAGATGCGACAGTAGAGTGGAATTCATCTTCCCCTGATGGTTTGGCATCGGCACTCTGTAATATGCCGAGCAAATCCTGCGAAGGCTCCTGCGTCTGAGAGAGATGCTCCACGAAGATGCCGGTTACAACAGCAGGCACTTTGCATTTTCGGGTCAGTTCGTCCTTGGAATGTTCACTCGCGATTGCGGCTTCGATGTGGGTCGCGTGCTCGGCCGCGGCAGCGTCCCGCGGATGGATCGCAAGGACCGTTCCCGAGTCGGCGAGCACTTTGTGAATAAGCTGAAACGCCGCCGCCCGCATTCCATTCGCAGGATCGATTTGCAACGCGATGTTGTAGACATTCTCGGCGCGATTTATTGCATCCTCGATCTGCTCGCGCTCGTTCTCGGTCCAATCGAAACGCGGAACGAACGCCTCAGGCGGTACCGGCGCCGCGTTTTTTTGAGATGGTCCTTTTGCAATCTGGCCTATGTGCTCGCGAAGAGCGTCACCGGTTGGAGGAGTGATGCCTTTACGATAAGCACCGAGCATGGCCTGGAATGTATCAGCGGCGGTAAACATGACTTCAACGAGCGAGCCCTGCGCATTCTGGGCTGCTTGCGGTTCCAGCGCGTCTTCCATGTCATGCGCCAAAGCACTGAGCTCCTGGTACCCGCAAGCCGCGGAATCTCCTTTGAGGGTGTGAACGACGCGGCGAACGCGCCGGATGATCTCGGGATCATCGGGGTGGGTCTCGAGCGCCAGGCCGGCCTCGTTGAGCTGTTGCAATAATTCCTGGGCGCTCTCAAAGAAGAGATCGCGCAATTCCGCAGAACGTTCCTCGGGAAAGAAATTCACGCCGGCACCTCGATCCGTTGATACGCGGTGCCGTTGTTTTGGTGGATCATCTTGAACTTGGTGGTGAGGCCGAAAAGACTCTCTGCGTGTCCTACAAAAAGATAACCTTCGGGATTCAGGCATCGATAAAACTTGTCGATCAGGCGCTTCTGCTCGGCTTCATCGAAGTAGATCATTACGTTGCGGCAGAAAATGATGTCGTTGCCCTGCGGCAGGAACTCTGCTTTTAAGTTGTGGAAATCGAATTGGACCAGACGCTTCAACGTTGCCTTGACTGCGTACTTGGGGCCCATTTTTTCGAAGTAGCGCAGGCGACAGGTGT